>JASFFF010000120.1:0-9163 GCA_050124445.1 Desulfosarcina sp. | reverse complement strand
ATATGGTCGCCACCGCCTGGGACAGCGCCAGAACCTTCCGCGGTTCCGACAATCGCGGCGGCGCCAACGGGGCACGCATCCGCCTGGCGCCCCAAAAGGACTGGGAAGGTAACGAACCCGAGCGTCTGGCCAAGGTGCTCACTGTACTTGAACCGATTGCAGCCGAGACAGGCGCAAGTGTGGCGGATGTGATAGTACTGGCGGGCAACGTCGGTATCGAACAGGCCGCCAAGGCCGCCGGTTTTGAAATTACCGTCCCCTTCGCGCCGGGCCGCGGGGATGCGACGGAAGAAATGACCGACGTCGTATCTTTTGAAGTGCTGGAGCCCCTCCATGACGGCTACCGCAACTGGCTCAAGAGGAACTATGTAGTAAGCGCTGAGGAGATGCTGCTCGATCGCACACAACTGATGGGGCTAACCGCACATGAGATGACGGTACTCGTCGGTGGCATGCGCGTTATCGGCGCAAATCACGGCGGCACAAAGCACGGTGTGTTCACCGAGAACGAAGGCGCATTGACCAACGATTTTTTCGTAAACCTAACGGACATGAGTTATACTTGGAAGCCGTCCGGCAACAACCTTTACGAGATCTGCGACCGGAAAACGGGCGATGTCAAGTGGACAGCGACACGAATTGATCTGGTCTTCGGGTCCAACTCGATCCTTCGCGCCTATGCAGAAGTTTATGCGCAGGATGACAATAAGGAAAAGTTTGTTAAGGACTTTGTAGCAGCATGGAACAAGGTCATGAACCTGGATCGCTTCGACCTCGTCTGATCTCGGAAAAAGCGTCTTCGGGTACTCATGAGGAGCGCTCTCTAAGCGCCTACACCCTTATTGAAGTGCCTGAAGACGTTTATCATCAGAACACAGGCGCTTTCTGCCTGACCCCCCAGAGCGCAAACAGCATGAAGATGATAGCATCAGTATGAAAGTCTTCGAGGACATCATCGAGGAAGAACAAATCCATTTTAACTATTTCGACAGTGTGCAAGAACATATCGAAAAACTTGGCGATAATTATCTTGCCAAGATTGCGGGAACTTCTTCTTCTACGGGGTTGGGGAATAGCGGCTTTGCCGTAACCGGTGATGGATAATAATTTGGGGGTTAAGAAACCTTTACCAGAGGGTCTGCAATTGTTTTCAATGAGGCCTTCCGGTTTCTTAAATTTGCTAAAAGCCGTCGTTTAATTGAGTGTTTTGATTATTCTGACAACTTGTTTTTACTATATAGCGGCAGTGGACCCGAAGGCCTGTCGAACTCTTCCTTTAGCTTGTATTCTTGCTTGTGATTTCTGACCGCTACTCCAAAGGAAGAAATACGCGCAGCTTGGCGGAAGCCATTGGCGAGGGCGTCGGTCAGGTGGAAGGCGTCGAGGCCGTGTTGCGCCACACCCGGGACGTCAACAAGGATGATTTTGTCAGCACCCAAGGGCTGATCATCGGTTCGCCTGTTTACTTCGGAACCATGGCCGCCCAGCTGAAGCAAGTCCTGGACGACTTTGTTGGCGTTCGCCGAAAAATGGAAAACAAAGTGGGGGCAGCCTTCACCACATCCGGGGACCCCACCGGCGGAAAATTGACCACGATGCTTTCCATTATACAGGCGATGCTGATCTATGGCATGATTATCGTAGGTGATCCCCTCTCGGCCACCGGACACTACGGAACCGCGTGTGTAGGAGCCCCCAACGGCGAAGCCCAGGAAAACGGACGGAAACTTGGACAACGGATTGCCGAATTGGTGAAACAACTCAATTCATAACCGTAAAGGAAAAGCGAATCCATGAAAATCCAGGTGAAAAGGCCCCTTGGCCAAGAGTTGGATCAACAAGGCGTGTATCAGTGGCCCATTTGGGAAAAGGAAGCCTCTCGGTTTGATTGGCACTATGATACAGACGAGACCTGCTACCTGCTGGAAGGGCGAGTGGAAGTGACCACCCCGGACGGAGAAGCAGTTCAATTCGGAGCAGGAGACCTTGACAGGTAGAACCAGGGGCGGTCATCTCTTATTCTTGATTTTCACCCTTCGGGCGCATCGGAGGCTTTCATCTGCAAGGCATGTAAGGGTGCAGCCATAGTGAACTATTGCAAGCCCTTACAAACGCCGCAGATGGAAGCCTCCGACACGTGCAAGGTAGAAAGCTTCACCCAAACGGTCACAACCCCAGATTGAAATAAATTGGAGGACAAATGAAGCCTGCACCAGTGAAACCAGACGTTACATTCGATGACCTGCAGAAAATCGACATCCGGGTCGGTACAATTGAGTCTGTGACTGACGTTGAGGGTTCAAAGAAGTTAGTAAAACTCATCGTCAATTTTGGAGACCACTCCAGAAAGATTCTGGCGGGTATTAAACAAGAACGAGAAGACCCAAGTGAGATTACAGGTAAACAGGCTTTGTTTGTGGTCAACATACCTCCACGACGGATGGCAGGAGAGGAGTCACAAGGAATGTTGTTCGATCTTGGATACGAAGACGGGGTCACACCAGTGTTGGCGGTTCCTGAATCCTTTGTACCAAACGGGACCCGCGCTGGTTAAGCCGTTGATATTCAGTTGCTAAATGCAAAGTCCCATTCATTGATGATAGATACGACTGCTGCTATACTTGGTAATTATCTGGTAGTCGGTCATTTAAACTCAGAATCGCTTTAAACGCCAGATATGCACTGGCTAAATCACCCCCGGAACCTAACTTTAGATGTGCTGCGTTGTTGCAGTATCAGTGGCAAACTCACTTGACCCAAGCCTCGAACAGGCACCATCTCGTAACAGCTGTATACGGCTCCGGCTGTTGCCAACTCACCGCGATGTTGGCTGATCTTGATAAACCTGCAGCGGCAATCGGTGGGACTGATATAGCCACGCGGCATTTTCTACTTCGTGATAAGCTGGCTTCTACGATCACGAAACCCATGGTTGAACAACATAACCGACAGGACGAAAGCAGCTTTTTATACAAATCGTTCTGGTCCAATGTAAAACGCTCCCGGTGACAATAGAAGCCAGTTGTAAACAAAGGAATCAGGCCATGCAAATCAAATCGTGCATTCATCGACCCATATTGAATCCATGCACCTTAGAGGGCAGAAATTACCAGGTGGACCCTTACATCGGATGCGAACACTATTGTTACTACTGTTATGCTCTCAACCAGGCTGAAACGGATTGGCGCAAAGAAGTCCTTATCCACAAGGACATTACCAGCCAATTGGAATCTGAACTGGCCGGAATTTCACCCCAGACCATATACATGGGCTGGCAAACAGATCCGTACCAACCATGTGAGGCGGAATACCGACAAACACGCCAGGTACTTGAGTTGATGCTGGAAAAAGGTTTTTCAGCAAGCATCCTGACCAAGTCCGATTTGGTATTGCGTGACTCGGATATATTGCAAAAAATGGATGCGGCGAATGTCAGCGTTTCAGTGGCCTTCAATGATAACCGAACGCGTTGTCTGTTCGAGGCCAATACCGTGGACACCGAGAAAAGAATTGGGGCCCTCAATCAAATCAAAGCGGCCGGGGTAAGGACTGGCGCTTTGATCTGTCCGGTCATCCCTTACATTACGGATGCCATTCAATTGACTGATATGCTGGCACCATGTACGGATGTAATCTGGATTTACGACCTTAGCATTATAAATCGTTCGGACCAGAATTGGTTGAATATGAAAAAGATTCTAAAGCGTGAATTTCCGGATTTACTTGAGCGGATTGAGCCGGCAATATTCTCGAAAGAGGATCGATATTGGGCACAGCTTAAAGACGACTTGGTGACGCTAAAAAATCATCGCCAGTTGAAATTGAATATTCGGTTGTAGATAAGTGGGCGCATGTATGGGAAAAGCCTTACAATCACCTGATGCCCCAAAGGACTTTAAAGTTCTCGGCAGATTTCCACTGAATATCTGATGTTCTGCTGAATGAGAATGGATCTTATATTTGCATGTGTAGATCGTTGGGTATGTTTGTATATTTTGTTAGATTCGAAATTCCCAGGCTCGATGAGCACCTTAACAAGAAATACATGCTTGAATTCACAAAGTATTCTAAAGTTACAAAGAAATTTGTTCCATATTATATACTAGCGGCAAAAGCTTGAACAGCCCGATGATTATCCTTGTTTAATTAGATCTCGTGCTTGCCAACGCAACGACTTTTCTATAATTTTAATTTTTTCATTAAAATTTTTGATTGGCTTTCATTGTTTCCAGAGTCATCAACGTGAATCCTCAACCATAAACCAAATAGAGGACCAATCCTTGGAGGGGAAAATATGTCCAGCGTATCGAAGGCGTTTACTTATTGCTTGAGTTGCTTATTCTCCCTGTTATTGGCACTGCCGACCTCGGCGGCTGAACCAGAAAACTGGAAGCGTTTTCGCTTCGAGCTGGAAGGTGGCGTCGATAGTGATGATGTCTACAATTTCAGCTGGTTCAACTATGGATTTTTAACCGTGGGCTATCAGTTTTGAATGACAAATTATCCGTGAACTCCACTGATCATCAAGTGTTGGATTCTAAGTAAGGATTTGTTTTTGTTCACGGGGTGCAAATGCCCAATTTGCTGCAACTGCCGGGTCAGTAGGCGTTTACAGGGTACCGTAGATGGGCGGCACCGGGCACGCAAAAGGGTTGGTCATACTTCGAGTGTCCGGTAACAAAGCAGATGCGGTGCCCTGTGAACGCTTACAGTGATTTTGCGAAATGTCTTACTATTGAATGGAGGCATCGCTCTTTCCAAAGACTGTTTCAACCATGGATAAATGTTATGAATTACCAGTTTCGCAACAAGGCGTTCCTATGTATCTTTGTAGCAGTTTCAAGCATTTCAATTGGACCGCTAGCTATGGCAATAGAAAAACCTCCCTATGATGTGTTGGCAACCGAAGGCAGCTTCGAATTACGCAGCTATTCACCGTATATTGTGGCAGAGACCTACGTGGAAGGTGACTTCGAAGCGGTCGGAAGTGAAGGCTTTCGACGTTTGGCGGATTACATTGGCGGAAAGAACCGAAAAAAAGAGTCCATTTCAATGACTGCACCCGTCAGCCAGAAGCCGGTATCCGAAAAGATTGCTATGACTGCCCCAGTCAGCCAAGCACAGGAAAATGGCCAGTGGCGGATAGCATTCATGATGCCATCCGCTTATACAATGGCAACGCTGCCAATTCCTGAGGATGACCGCATTGCGTTGAAGGAGGAGAAAGAGAAAACGGTTGCGGTTATTCGATATTCGGGGACATGGCGAAAAAAAAGATACGTGGACCATGAAACCAAACTCATGGACTGGATATCCAAAAAGGGCTGGAAAATTATCGGTGCGCCGGTATGGGCGAGGTACAATCCACCCTTTATGCCATGGTTTATGAGAAGAAACGAAATCTTGATTCCAGTGCAAACCCAATAAATGGTCTGCACGTCCTATCTGTCATCATAACGGTCGCCTTTGGGAAGACCTCGATCGCACTGTATTTTTTTAGAATGGCGTTTGTAATAACTTAAATGAAATGGGTGTAACGATACTTGCACAATCGGTTAATTTGGCAGGCGTATACGTCAATTCCCTTGCAATTCTTGTAATTCGAAAGGTGGGGTTGCATACAACACGTGTTTGTATTGCTTGCCTACGTTTGTACGTATAGCTTCTGCAGGGTCCAGGGTTTTTACTAAATGATGATTTCCCGATAGGCATTCCAAATCCACAAACCGACATGAGATGACCGTCTTGATCTTCTCATTTATTAGTTTCTGACTGCGGAAGGCGGTCTTCAGGCGTTTGCAGATCTCACTGCCGTGTGATGATGTCGTGCGGGGAAGCAAAACCGCCATTGTTAATTGGTCCAAACGGCCCATGGTATCGATTATTCTGACACTACCTGCAACCACCCGCGATACGAGGCAGATGAATCTTTCCACTTCTAAGGGTTTATCATCGAAGTACCTTTCTGTGTCATCGACTTCCAGTAGGCAAATAGCCAAAGAATGATCAAACCGCCTGGCCTGGTTAATCTCCTTTTCACAGCAATCAAGAAAGGCTTCACGGTTCAGCATTCCGGTATCATAATCATAGCTGCACGAATGGGACTTAGAGAGATCGGCCTTGATCAGTTTTTCGGTAAGCACGGAGGACAGGTTGGCAAAAAAGCGAATAGCTGTCCGCGGATAGAGACGGCGGATACGTGCCAGGTGGTCCTGGCTAAGTGCCAGCACTTCTCCCGGGGTAACGGCAACAACCGACACACAGCGAAAACCCGAGGACATGACCCCCATCTCCCCGATGACATCACCAACAACAAGACGATTAACCCGCTTGGGTATGCATCCTCGACGTCCCGTGTCACCAATTGACTGGGACATGAGAGCATCGAACACACCGGAAATAACCACGTATATGCTGTCTGCCACGTCTCCCTGCTCGAATAGATAGAAACCGCGGTCCAAGTTATGTATCTTTCCGGTTCTGAGGATACGATGCACTTGGGGCCGCGTCATTCCCTTCAATAGTGGGACCGTATCCTGTAGATGTTTGCGGCCGATACGCACCTGAAATATCTCTTCCAGCGTGATTGGCGATACTTTAGACAACAGTGCCGGTAAAATCACCAGCCCTCCAATCAAAGCCGATGCCATGACCAGCATCATCAGCAGTCCGAACACGGCAGTGGGCGTAAAGCTGGAGAGCAAAAGAACTGAAAATCCAGCACTGATAGTTACGCTTGTTGCAACAATGGGTTGACCAAGATGGATCAACGTCTGCCGCATGGCAGCAATCGAATCCATCTCCTGTGCATATGCCATTTTATATCGAACAAGATAATGGATGGTGTCGTCTACGGCCAATCCCAGCACGATGCTGGCAATCAGGCATGTTCCCATGGACAACTCAATTCCCAACCAGCCCATTGCACCAAAACTGACCAGTACGGGAAATAGATTGGCCACCATGGCAATCACACCCAACTTAATTGAAAAAAACATCCAATGCATTAGAAGCAATATGATTCCCAGGGTAATCAGTAGACTCCACACCTGACCGACCACAAGGTGCCGGCTGCCAAGGGACATGACCATTGCAAATCCCGTTGCACGACAGACGAGCTTATCGTGTCTGTGTCGATAACAATACTCTCGAATCAATTTTTCCGTGTCGATGAACGTTTTGGAACTGTGTAAACGGGTCAGCATGGTGATGTTGGCCGCGGAAAATTCGCCGTTGACATACCGATTCAAAATATCCCTGCCCAAAAGGCTTTTAAATTGGTTTGCCAGCATCCTGATCTCATACTCGGCCTCGGGAAGTTTGTAATGGGCTGCATCAAATTTATTGGTTACGTAGTTCACCAGCATCAGGTAGTCGGCAAAGGAGAGTGTTTTATCCACGCCGGGCAGTGTTTCCAGAAATCGCTGATGATCGGATAGGATTTTGATCGCCTTGGTCGATAAAAAATAGTCCTCTTCGTCGGTACTGATTTGCAGATGTAACGGGAAACTGCCCGAGAGATGCTGGTATATGTCGTGGAATTGTTGGTTAATGGGGGTATTCAGCTTAAAGTAGGAAAGTGGATTGGTCTCTACGCGGATTCGAAAAATCCCGGCCAATAAAAAAAGTGATACGACCGTCAAAAACAATAATACACGCCGCCGTTTGCCCACGATCAAATTCACCAGCTTGTCCACCCGTGCCGGCGAAAAAAACCGTTCTTTGGCTGGCAATGCCCGTTTACGCAGTATCGGCCAGGTAATCGTAAGCATGCATGGCAAGAATGTCAGAACCGACACCAGCAACGCCAATATGCCAAAACAGGCGAAACCGCTGAACTGTCGAACAGCCTCGATAGAAGTCGCCATCAGGGAACCAATACCCGCAATGGTTGTAAACACAGCAATCAAGGTAGGATAAGTGATTCGCGAAAAAGTGGTCAATAGCGCCGATCGAGCATCGCTACAATAGGGAACACACGCTTTGAACGTACAATAAATATAGAGGCAGTAGGCCGTTCCAACTGCTATCAATAAAATCGGCACCACCACCGTGAGCATGTTTAGCAAGAGGCCACTCCAAGCGATGGCACCCAGGGTCCAAACCCCGGCTATCATCACCGTAAACATGGGGACCGCCATCTCTACAACACTTCTAAACATGATCAATAAAAGCGCCACGACAATAAGAAGGGTATAAACTGGCAGGTACAAAAAATCCTGCTGGGTGTACTGCGACAGGGCGATTGAAACCGTGGGCATGCCAATCTGGTAAGCGTGGTATCTTTTATCCAGGTTCGATAGCGAAGCTGCAACGTTTCGGCTGATGGCGTAATGGTCAGCTTGAGCATCCAAAATCAGCGTTATGCCTGAAACCCGGTGATCCGGTGAAATGATGTACCGCTGGAAAATCGATACTTGTGAGGTCACATTGGCAAACCGTTCCAGTGACCATTTATCTTGGGGATCAACGGCGTTTTTTATCTGAGGCAAACTGATGACACGGCTGACGCCCGGAATATTATCAAATGTTTCTGTGAGGTTACGAAGCTGGGCAAAAAATGGTGGTGAAAATAGGTCATCACCTTTTACCACAACATGAATAACCTCATCCGTACCAAACAAGGCTTTGAAATTATCATAACGAAGACGTTCCGGGGTGTCGTCCACGATCAGGTCGTGCAGCGACATGGAAAAGTTCAACATAGGGATTTTGGCGCTAATCGGTACCGTTAAGATCAGAATAATTAACAACACCCGGACTGGGTTTTTGGCGACATAGGACAGCCAACGGGAAAGGGAAAACGATTTGACAGCTTGTCTGAACACTTTTCCCCTCGATTGACGTATAGAGTCGTTATCGTTAGCAGGCCACGGTGGTGTCGAGGAACAGGCTCAGGAAAAGTCAGCAAAAAAACAATCGACAATTGGATGGGAATGTAAAAATTTAGCAATATCTGGATGATATTGTCAATATCGTTTACCTGAGCGATAACCCCCTAAAACTAGATAATTCCGGTGATCTCAGGCTCGAAAATACCGAATCGGATCTGAAAACGGATTAAACCAACAATTGATTAAGGTAGACGGCACAAAACCGGCCAAAGGCCAAATTTTGGAATAGTTGGAGTATTGAAAACCTCACGAAATTGAAATGTGCCTGA
>JASFFF010000119.1:0-9185 GCA_050124445.1 Desulfosarcina sp. | reverse complement strand
TCCTTTGAAGGTCGAAAACGGGCCAACCAGGCCGATGAGGGCATTCTGGAGCTGAAAAAATCGGCCGACACGGTGATCACCATCCCCAATGACCGCCTGCGGGGGCTGGCTTCGAAAAACGCCAAAATGGTCGACATGTTCAAAAGAGCGGACGAAATCCTGTTGCATTCGGTTAAGGGCATCACCGACCTGATCATGATGCCCGGGTTGGTCAACCTGGATTTTGCCGATGTCAAAACCACCATGTCCCGTGCCGGCATGGCCATTATGGGTATCGGCATCTCCAGCGGGGAGAATCGCGCACTGGAAGCGGCCGAGCGGGCGATCTCCCACCCTTTGCTCGAAGATATTAATATTGCCGGTGCCAAAGGTGTCTTGATGAATATCACTTCCAACAGCGAACTCACCATGGAAGAGATGACCGAGGCATCCGAACGCATCTACAACGAAGTTGGTGAGGACGCCGACATCATATGGGGGGCGGTTATCGACGACAGCGTCGGCGAGGAGATGAGCGTCACCGTCATCGCCACCGGCATCGGAGAGACGGATAAAGCCAAACAAGGCCCTGCCTCCATTGCCGATCCAACCTACGGGGGCAAGGTGCGTGACATCACACCGGCGGATTTGGCCCGTTCCACCGAGTTGGACAAGCCGACCTTCATTCGCCGACAACAGGCCGCAAACGACAAACCCAGCAATGATTTGTGCCGTGAATACAAAGGGATCGTTATCGATAACGACGATCTGGATGTGCCTACGTTTCTGAGAAGAAAAGCCGACTAGCCTCCTTTTCGTTATTGCGCCGATGGCATAGCAGCTGCCAAAACGTTGAACCAAAGGACGGATCATGCAGCCAACTCAAAGCAGCGACCACTTGACCGGTGGTCGCAGAATGGGTCGTGATCGTAGGGAGTATGCCTATGCCTGCTGTATACCCGAACGCCGCAGTGGCCTGGAACGCCGCAGCGGCATTGACCGCCGGCAGTCAAGCCGGGTGTTCTCGATGATGGTGAAAAAGGACCCAGACCCCAGCAGCGAGCCGGTGGGACCATGAAAGCCGGCGAATAGGCAGTCGATATGGCCAGGGGTAAGTGGACGCCATGGCAACTGCATCTCAAGATCCATCCAAGGGACGCACAGCGTTCGAACGCGGTGTTGTCCGAAAGCCTGCCGCCGGTCGTATTTGCGTGGCACTGGTTTATCCCAACATGTACCGGGTGGGGATGTCCAACCTCGGGTTTCAGACGGTATACCGGCTGGTCAATGAAATAGACCATGTGGTTTGTGAACGGGCGTTTTTACCGGAGCAGGATGGCGGTAAAATTCATCGGGTACTGACTGTCGAGTCCCAAACGCCTATTGAAGACTTCGACATCATTGCCTTCTCGATCTCGTATGAGAACGATGCACCCGCAGTGCTTACCATCCTGGAAACAGCAAGACTCCCCCTGCCGGCGGCCCAGCGTGGCGCCACTCTCCCCCTTGTTTTGGCAGGGGGCGTCTTCTGTTTTCTCAACCCTGAACCATTGGCCCCCTTCATGGATGCCTTCATGCTGGGGGAGGCCGAGGTGCTGGTAGCCGACTTCTTTGAGACCTTTGATCCCTTTGCTCAAAAGCATGAAAACTTGTTGCGGCTCGCTCGTCAGGTGAATGGGTTGTATGTGCCCGCTTTCTATCTTCCCCGCTATCGTCAAAATGGCCAATTGGCCGTCATGGAGCCGACAGCCGATGTGCCCGAGAGGATCCGGCGCGTACACGTACCGGACCTGTCGAATGCGCCGACAGCCAGTACCATATTGACTCCCGACACCACCTTTGCGGATACCTACCTGATCGAAGTGTCACGGGGATGCCCCCATGGGTGTCGGTTTTGCGGTGCCGGTTATGTCTATCGACCTCCGCGGTACCGGCCATTCGAGCTTCTCGACCGCCAGGTGAATGACGGCTGTTCAATGACCGATCGTATCGGCCTGGTGGGGGCGGCCGTCTCCGATCTGCCGTGCATCGGTGAGCTGTGCGCCAGCGATCGGGGCCGTGAGGTTCGATTTTCCTTCAGCAGTCTTCGGGCCGATGCACTGGACCACACGCTGGTCGAGGCGCTGAAGAAAAGCCGCGTAAAAACAGCCACCATTGCTCCGGATGCCGGTTCAGAACGCATGCGCCGGGTCGTGAACAAGGGAATTACTGAAGAAGAGGTGGTATCGGCAGCCGATGTTCTGGTACGTGGCGGTATTCCCAACCTGAAAGTCTATTTCATGGTCGGGTTGCCCACAGAAACTGCCGACGATGTGGCGGCCATTGTTGATTTGGTCAAGCGGATCAAACATCGTTTCTTAAAATCGAGCCGGGGCAAAGGCCGCATCGGTGAGATTACCGTGAGCATCAGTACGTTCGTGCCCAAACCATCCACGCCTTTCCAGTGGGCAGCCATGGATGAAGTCAATGCGCTGAAGCAGAAGATCAAGATGGTCAAGACGGGGTTGAAAAAAACCGCCAATGTCCGCGTGCATGCGGATGTGCCGCGCTGGGCCTACCTGCAGGGGTTGATCGCCCGAGGAGACCGGCGGGTGGCAGACATTTTGATGCTGGCCCATAAAAACCAAGGCAATTGGCCCCAGACCTTAAAAGCATCGCCGGTCAACCCGCATTATTACGTACACCGGGAACGGGATGCCGACGAGACCTTCCCTTGGGATTTCATCGATCAGGGCATCGACAAATCGTACCTGTTGAACGAGTATCGCCGGGCACTGGCCGGCAAACCGTCCGCTCCCTGTCCCGCCGATCCGTCAAAATGCAGCCTTTGCGGGGTTTGTGACGGTAGCTCGACGGCTTGAACCGCGCCACGATAGATGGTTTCGAAAAGCGTTGGGTCTGTTGCTGGGCAAAGGCGGGTTTCTCGGCAGCGACCCTCGGATCAAACCGCCCATGTGTCCGACCCGGGCAGATGGTGACTTTATGATCGACGTTTGGGACATGGCGCTTGGTAAGCTGTAGGTGTTGCCGATGCGCTGCTTTTTGCATGGGTCGTGGCCAATTCATGTGGTGCCGGCAATCAGGATTAAGGCTTCTTTTTTGGGGGCCGGGATTCTTTCAGAATGTATTTTGATATTTTTAAATCCTTTAAGGGGGCGCTGGACCATTTACTCACGCGCACCCAGTTTTTTCGGTTTTCGGTCTTCGACCGTCTTTCCGGAGAAACCCGCCTATCTTTCTTTCTGTAAAACATCCCTTTGATTGAAAAAAGCCGCCGCCTGTCCTTGCCGGTTCTTCTTTCGATGAAAGATCGGTTGTTCTTTGGCATCCCAATACCCACTATCCGTTTCAAGTCATCATGTAGAATCCAAGCGTGACGTCGCATGGGTCTTTGCCAGCGAATTCGCACCCGATGGCCTTTCCGGCCACCGAACGAACCACGACGGCTTTCTGGATCACCGACCGGGCCGTGTTGTCTAAGGCAAACTTAACCCTGAAGCGATCGTTGACGCGGAAATCTTGTTTGTCGAACAGGTTGAATCCGATTCCATGGCGGGAGAGATTGGTGATCAAAATGTTTCCCCAGTCGTCCGATTTAAGGGCGATACGATCGCCCGGGCCACGCATGAATACCCCTTCCAGATTGACTTTTTTGCGGTGCTCGCGCCGAAGCTCGATTTTAATGTACATCGCGTTTCCGCAGATGCAGGTCACTTTGAGCCGGGTACCCAAGGTACGAATTTCGGAGCGTTCGATCAGCTTCTGCCGGTTGCAATTCCTACAGGCAATATTGGCTGTTTTGCCGTCTTTAAGCAGTGCGGTGCCCAGTTCTTCGGACGAATCGGGCGCCCCTGCCTCGATTTGCCATTGGGCCTCCTTTGTGGCGGTGTCAGTCACGTTGTCGATGATTTCAATAGGCCCCTCATATTCGTATGGTTCATCGATCACGATGTCGGATTCAGCTTTGACAAACTGCAACAAGGATTGACGAATGTCGGTTGGTGTTTGCTCAACCTGCCGTCGTACTAGCGCATTGACGATGGCTGTGCCCATGCATTTGACTAGATTTTTCGTCTCTGCGGTCCAGGCCATCGGTTTCTGGACAGCGTCACAGCCAATGATTCCCAGCAGAAACCGCCCGTAAAACAACGGGCTAAAAAGAAACGCCTTGACCCCCGGGGCATGAAACGCCTCGTAGGCGCCACGTTCAGCCGATTCTAGATGCTGGATATCGGCAACGGCGACGGTGGTGCGCTTTTTGAGCTGGTTTACCATGTGGGAGAAGGTTGCCAGCGGCGCACCATCTAAGGCCTGGGCTGGGGATTTAATATCGTCTCCAAGCCATTCATGGGTAATGGAAAGCCGCGTCTTGCGTTCATGAAACAGGCAGACATACACCCGATCCGCACCCGTGACCAACCCCATTTTTTCCAGGCTGTAGGTAATGATTTCGTCCATGTCGGCTGTAGACCAGACGGCCAGGTCATCCATGATCGAAAACACCAGGTTGGCGAAGTATTCCTTGAATTGCAGCGCTTCAAGGGCCTGGCGGTAGGCGGTGATGTCCTCCACGGCCAGAAGCATGCCAGGCAGCCGTTGGTTGGGTGTCTCCACAGGGTGTGCATGCACGCGTGCTGACCAGGTGGATCCATCTCTCTTTCTAAGACTGATTTCAAAGGGGTCTTTCAGATCGCCAGCAAAGGCCCTGCTGCGGTTGATGTAAAAAACCGACTGATCCTCAGGGGCAATGAACAGGCTGATGGGCTTTTTCAGCAGGTAATTTTGGTCGGCCCCGAGCAGGTCCACGGCCCGCGGGTTGACGCCATCGATAAGTCCTGATTTGTCTAGTGAAATCAGACCGCTTGTCGATATTCGCAACAGGCGGGTCGCGTCGGTCAATTTGCCTTTAAGCGATTGCACACTACCCGTCAGGGAGTGGTTGCTTGCTTCCAATTTCCTGCCGCGTTTGGTCAGGTCTTCGATTTGCTGGACCAGCTTGTCGGCCGGAGGCGACTCAACTCGGCGTTCATCTGTTGACATGGCATTATTCCTGACTGGTAATCCAACGATACGCAGGTGCGGCGTGGCTAAAGGGAATCCCTTTAATATATTTTCCGCAGCTCTTCAGATGCCTCTATGGCCAATTTTGAATCCTCAGCCAATTCCATGGCGCCTTTCAAGGCCAGTTTCGCATTGTTGTAGTCCCCCAGCAATCGATAGGTCCGGCCCAGTTCCAACAGCAAGGCCGGATTTTTTGGGTCGCCTTGGGCGGCCAGTTCGAAAGCTGCCAAGGCTTCGTGCAGTCGGCCAGTCGCCAAATAGGTCCTTCCAAGATTCAGCCGGGCGACGAAAAAAGTCGGGACCATCTCCAGCGCCTCTTGGAAGTATTTTGCAGCCTTGGTGTAATTCTCTTTGTTGTAGTATGCCCATCCCAGATTGGCCAGCGGAAAATGCGGTGTGGCGTAAAGCATGTCTTTGGTCACTTCTTCGAGCAGAGGAATGGCTTTGTCCCACTGTTCTTTCACCAGATATGCAGTGGCCAAGTTATTCTTAGCCAAAGAGTAGTCCGGCTTCAAGTTAATCGCTTTTTTGAAATGAACCTCGGCAAGATCCGTCTTTTCCTTCGCCATGTAAACCAACCCCAGATCATTATGCAGCATGGGGTCGTCGGGAGTCAACTTTTCAGCCTTGTAAAATTCTCCCAGAGCGGCTGTGTACCGCTCCTCCTTCAAGTAGGCTTCACCCAGGTTCCTTGCGGCAATGGCCTTTTGTTTATCTTTAGGGGGTGTGGCTTTTTGGGTCGGGGCGCAGGCTGAGAGCAGCAGCATGGCAAAAAGCGGAAAAACGATCATCTCTTGTTGCCAACGTGCCATATTCTGGTCTCCTTGTAATTGGTTTTCTTTGGTTCTTCCCATCGCATACACTCGTCGGTTGGGTCGGTTTATCCGCGGTCCGTTGCCGAGATACGAATCAGACGTATACCCTGTTTGCGGACGAAGAGATCGATCAATTCAGGTATTTCCGCTTCGGTAAACAACCGGTTTTCTCCGCTCCCGGTGGGAATGAGAATGCCGTTGATGGTGATGGCTGTGTTGTATCTGGCTGGTCGGTCTGCACCATAGAAAACAGGTGCTGCCGTGTAGGCAATCCCTCCCGCCTCCATCAGGCGCTGAATAATTTGTATGCCATCGGCGTCAACACGTATCTGAATAATCTCTAAGCCTGTTTCACGGATGGCGGTCAAGGCGTCTCCGTATAGATCGCCAAAATCAATGAGAATTTCTCTGCCGTTGCCAAACGAAAGCAGGTTGGAGAGCGCCTGAACCTGGATACCGGCATAAGGGAAAGAGATGCTGGTGTTGGGTGAGTAGTGAAACCCCATTATTTCTGAAAAGGACGCAATTAATGCCTTTTGACTGGTACCGTCGATGATGGTGGCTTCGGTCGCCTCGATTACGGGAAATGGTCGTGGCGCTTGTTCCGGGCTTCCCTCAATAATTTCATTCAAGACGATATCGTTTTGGTCCAGGTAGCGGACAATGGCGCCATGGGTTCTCTGGGAGACGCCTGAGATGGGTGTGATACAGGTGTGCTGCGGGATCAAACCGTCAGCAGAAGTTTCGCTACGAATCCACTTGGCGCTGACCCTGATGTTGACCCCCCCATCATCGAAGGCCAGTTGATTGGTGCTCTCCTCATCGGAAAAAGCGTCAAATACGGACTGCAGTATCTCTTGAGATGAGGCGTTCTCGCCTATTTTCACTACCTTGATGTTTTCCCAGTAAGACTGAATCAGCGGCAGATCGACATTCATCACTTTGTCCTGGGACGAAAGGATTACTTTGGAGCCGTTGCCAAGGTCGATCATGGGATAGCGGGACAGGTCCAGTTCAAAATCGCTGCCCTGTTTCATGGGCAAAAAGTACGTGCCTTTATTCAGCAGCCGGCCCCCAATGGCCGAAGCAGCCTGGGCAGCCGGACCGACGGGTTCCGGCGGGGGTCCGGGGGGCACCGCCTCGGTTGTGGCGCCTGTGGAACGGGCCTGGGATGTTTCTGTTGGGGCTGCCGCGGTATCGGACATCTGTTCGACTAAATCGCCGGCGTCATCAAACAGGGCGCTGTACCAGTTCTGCTCACGCATGGAAGGGTCGGGCAGGTAGATCTTCTCTCCGGCATAAATACGGTCGATATCTTTTATTTGAGGATTAACGGCTTTAAACAATTTCAGTCCTTGATTATAAGTAAGGTTCCCGAATCGTCCGCCGAAGCGGTTGGCGATCAGCTTGGAAACGGTGTCGCCCCGCTGGATGGTGTACGTTTGAGAATGCTTTTGAATCAACTCCTTGGGATTGGAGATCATGACAAAAGGAATGGTAACGACCCCCGAAGATTGGCCTGGAAGGTTGCCTTGGATGAGCTTCTTGAGCGGAATGTCGACCACCTGCCCAGGACGGATCCGATCGATGTCTTTGACATGGGGATTGAGACGCTGGAAGATGCCCAGAAATTCCCTGAAGTCCTCATGAGCGATTTCGCCTTTTTGGCGAAAGATCTTTAATACCCAATCTCCCCGCTGGACCTGATACGGGTCGCACAGAATGTCCCAGCCGCGGTCATAGCGGACCACATAGTTTTTGTAAAGCATGGCCGCCTGAATATCCGCAGCCCCAATAATCGCAGCAACCGCCAGAACTAAAAAAAGGGGCCGGAGGATGCGTATCCGAGAAAAAATGGTCGAATGTCTCATTACCATGGCCATATGCCTATTTTCTGTGTCAATGCCAAAAGGTTGCATTCAGGTTCTTTTTTTTAAATCCAGATCTGCCGCAATCTGCTGGGAGACAGCATCGATGAAAGCGGTCAATGCCTCCCCATCCAATGGTTTTCCCGGTTGTGGCACCTGACGCAGGTGCTTCGGATGCACATAGCGCGGCTGGTTGACCAGGGCCCGGTCCGGGACAACGGCAAACCCGTTAGGAAAACGATTTTGAAAATACATGTCCTGAAAGCCTGAGAACTTAAGCGCATGGGCCGTCGAGTCCAGGATGGCCGTTTCGTTTGATTCTACTACACCCTTGCTCAAACCGGCCTTCAGTCCTGCCAACGACTCACCGCCATGGGTGCAGGCGATGTGGCCGTGGCGATTGGCAGTGAGATGCCAGTCCATGATGTCCTGTTCGGCGACTTCCACAAAATGGACGCGGGATTCGCCGGACGACTGGTTGAAACGATTCACCAGGTGAATCACCCGTGGCATGGAGACCGGATTACCAATCATGGCCGCCTGGGCCACGCTGGGTTTCACCGTCATGGGAACGAATCGCCGTTGGCCATCTGATGGTTGGCTGTAATATCGACAGACTGGATTGGCGTGTTCGGACTGTACCCCAATTACTTTGGGCAAGGTATCGATGATGCCAATTTCAAAAAATTTGAGAAATCCACTGAGTACGGCAGTGATGTTTCCGGCATTGCCGATGGGCACCACGATCACCTTGTCGCCCATGACATAATCGAAATCCTGGGCGATTTCATAAGCGTAAGACTCCTGCCCCAATATGCGCCATGCATTTTTTGAATTGAGCAGCGCGACATGGTACTTCTCGGAAAGGGATTCGACGACCTTCATGCAGTCGTCAAATACGCCGGGAATCTCGAAAACATCTGCCCCGCTGCCCAACGGTTGGGATAGTTGCTGTGGCGTCACTTTTTTGTGTGGCAGCAGGACGGCCGATTTGATGCGAGGCTTGAGATAGGCAGCGTATAGTGCTGCCGCGGCACTGGTGTCTCCGGTCGAGGCGCAGATGGACAATACCTGGTCAACCATCCCCTGCTGGATGAGGAAATTGATATAACTCAGTGCGCTGGCCATACCCCGGTCTTTAAACGAAGCGCTGGGGTTCTGACCATCATTTTTAAAAAAGAACCGTATGCCCACCTGCTCCTGCAGCGGGCTGCTGGCCTCCACCACGGGTGTATGGCCTTCACCCAGATAGATCACCGCATCCAGGGGAATGATCGGGCCAATAAACTCGTGGTAGCGATAAATTCCCTTAAGCGCCGGACGTTTGAGCATGCGACGGAAGTCAAGAATCTGCTGCCACGTTTTTCCGTCGATAGCCTTGAGGCGATCGAAACACCGGTCGTGGATCAGAAGTACGTCGCCGCAGTCGGGGCAGGTGTAGAGCAATGACGCAATGGCGTGC
>JASFFF010000118.1:0-9247 GCA_050124445.1 Desulfosarcina sp. | reverse complement strand
CTCCGGTTATTTCGATCGCGGGAACGACTCGCATCCTGCAGGAAGCGTATCTTTGAAATATTCAAAGCAGAGGCATATCGCCTGTCTTTCTTGATCGTCAAGCGATATGAACTGGCAGCCCATACCTCGATCTGTCTTGTTCACGACTTTGGCTTTGAATCGCATTGCCTGTGATTCGGTGGGAAGTTTGACATTAATGGTCACCAATTGTCCGATGGTGATTTTATCCAGTTCGGCCAATTCTATGAAAACGCCGCCCAAGCTGATGTCGGTGATGGTCAACATGCCATCGACACCGTTGACCATTGCATTGCAGTGAAATTCAAGCCGCGGATCTTTCCTTCTTTCTTGCTTCACCGGTTTCTTTTCACTTCGGATGTCAGCCATCGGACGATCCTCAACATGCATTGTGATTTGGTTTAATGACCGATTGCCCCAGCCATTGGCGGCAGGGAAATGACTCTTATATCCTAATACGCGGCAACCATAAGGCAAGCCGTCCTAAGAAAATCGCAGCGCCAATGCTTCCAAATAGCGCGATTTAACCTGATTTGTGGCCATGGCGCGGGCCACCGGTGGCAGTCGTAATATGGCACCCAGCAAGGCGGCCAGGGTGCGGTGGTGCCACAGGAGGTGGTTGTCGAAAATTAGATGCTGGAGCCTGCCCCGTTCGACGGCCATGACCACGGCACGATGAGCGCCGTTCAAAGGGGTGAGCACCCGTTTGGCTCTTTCGGCCAGGGAGAGGCTGTGGCGCTTGGTGCAGGCCTGAAGACAGACGCCGCACCCCAAACAGCGCGTGTCGTCGATGCGGGCCACTTTTTTCCGGGGGTGCTGGGGGTCATTGGCTGAGACCAGGGACATGGCTTCCACCGGGCATACCACCACGCATTTGCCGCATCCATCGCAGGTGGTCTTGTCTACCCGCGGCATAAAATTGGTGGTGTGAATGGGTTGCATAACGGCAAAACGGCGTGCGGCGATCATCGCCTCGCAGCAACAGCCACAGCAATTGCAGATAAAATTCACGTCCTGCCTGATATTTTCACCGAATTGGACCAAATTGTTTTCCCTTGCCTTGGCCAAAAGCGCAAGGCACTCGGAAATGCCCACCGTTCGGGCATGACCATGACGAATCAATGATTCGGCCGTCGTATTTAGGGTCATGCAAATGTTCATGGGTGCTCGACAGGCCCGATCCAGGTGCATCATTTTGTGCCGGCAGTAGCACATACTGATGCCGCGGTAAGTTGCGCTTCGAATCACCTCACTGGCGCGCTCATAGTCCAGGACATGCAAGGCGTTTTCCTCGCTCAGAACCGTTTCATTCACGAAGGCACGGCCCAACTGGGTCTGGCCTTGGGTAAACAGCTCACGCACAAAGGCTTCCTCGACGTTCAGGTATTCGAAAAACAGCTCTGAAAGCAGCTGCTGATCAATATCCGACCGGATGCGCATCATTGAAAATTCGAAAAAACCGGCCATGGGGGGCGGCAGCACATACAACATCTCGCCCTTGCACATGAAATCGACCAACAGCGCCTTTCCCGCCAGTTGATCCAGTATTCTGGCAGCCGCTTTTACGTTCATTTGCCAAATGCCTGCCGCCCGTCGTGCGGAGAACGGCCTGATCGGCAGCAGGGACACCAGTTCGGCCTCCCTGCGGTCAAACAGCAGCATCAATATTTTGGTGAGCAGTTGGGATGGCGGCGCGCCTTGGGGAAAGCGATTGAGTCGTTCGGTGAGACGTCGATATGCTGATTGGGACGCACTATGGGCCATGGCACATTCCTCGGGAGAAAAGGCTACCAACAAACCATACACCGCTGTGTCCTGAACCAATGTTTAGCATAGCAAAAGGTTCTCAATGATTCAAATTTAACGGATCGTATCCGGGTCTCACTTGACAAGCTGCGGGCCACCGATTAATATTTCGCTTCGCATGCAGCTTTCATTGTGCTGCATTGGTCATCCCTGTTTTGCATTTCATATTTCGCCCGGCCAACCCTTGACGCGCATTAAGGTGAGTCGATGCATCCCATAGAGGTTCAAGGCCTGCTTTCCCCTTGGCAGCCCGGCATGTTCAGCTTGGTTTTATACACCGCCATCATTATCGCACTGACGGTCGTGTTGCTCTTTCTTTCGCGCTGGTTGGGGCAACACCTTCCAAGCGAGGAAAAGCTGAGGGTTTACGAGAGCGGGATTATACCGACCGGATTGGCACGGCTGCGTTATCCGGTGCCATTCTTCATGGTGGCCATTTTCTTTTTGATCTTTGATGTGGAAGGAGCCTATATCTTTTCGTGGGCCGTAGCTAGTCGGCCGCTGGGCTGGGCAGGCTGGTTTCAGATAGAATTTTTCATCGGCGTGTTGATTGCCGGCCTGGTTTACATATGGATCAAAGGAGGCCTCGAGTGGGGTCCGCGCCGAGATTAAATTCGGATATGGCTCTGGCCGGTGTTGACGTCTTGCTCAACTGGGCCCGCCAATACAGTCTGTGGCCCATGTTTTTCGGCCTTTCCTGCTGCTTTGTGGAAAAGGCCACCGTGTTTACCGCCCGCTACGACATGGCCCGTTTTGGCGCCGAGGTGTTGCGGCCGTCACCGCGCCAGGCGGACCTGCTGATTACCTCAGGAACCATTTTTAAAAAAATCGCTCCGGTGATCCTGCGACTTTACGAGCAGATGGCCGAACCCAAGTGGGTCATCTCCATGGGGTCGTGTTCCAACACCGGTGGCATGTATGATGGCTACAGCGTGGTGCAGGGGGTCAACCAGATTTTGCCGGTGGATCTGTATATCCCCGGCTGTCCGCCCAGGCCCGAAGCGGTACTGGCCGGCCTGGTCAAGCTGCAGGAAAAGATCCTTGAAGAAAAGCCGGCGCGTCCGATTTTTCACCTTTCCGGCGGCGGCCAGGGAACCCAGCAATCCATACTGGTGGACGGCGTGTCCAAAAGCCGTGACCCCCGTGGTCCGGGACTATCCGGGACGACCCTGCGGGGATCATCGGTCACACCGCCTTACTTTCCCGACAGCCGCAGTGATGGGATGTGGGTCCCCCCGCCGGCCGAACGCCCGTTGACCGAGACGGACCGGCAGATCGTCGAAGCCTTGGGGCAACGCTTCGGAGACGCGGTGCGCCCCCTGTCGCCTTCCAGCGATATGGCTGCCGTTGAAGTCGCCCCTCAAGCCGTCCGTCAGGTATTGACCTTTCTTAAAAACGATGCATCGCCACGATTTCGGCGACTTGACGATCTGACTGCCATCGATGAGTCGGCCCGCCGGCAAAATAAACCAGAACAGGACTTCAGCCTGGTTTATCATCTCCTGGCCTTTGATCCGGCCACGCGCCTGCGCCTGACGGTGCCCCTGGCCGGGGAGACTCCCAGTGCGCCCAGCGTGACCGGCATTTGGCCGTCGGCAGCCTGGTACGAGCGTGAAGTATACGATATGTTCGGTGTCCACTTCGACGGCCACCCGGATCTACGGCGGATTTTGATGCCCGACCATTGGCAGGGCCACCCGTTGCGCAAGTCCCATCCCGGGCGAGCTACGGAAATGGATCCCTACACCCAGGCTGACGCCCGTCGACTGCAGCCCCGCGACGGTGGTTTCTTCGTTCGTGGCGGCGACGGTCGTCAGGACTTGGTCGTTAATGTGGGACCGCACCATGTGAGTACCCACGGCCTGATTCGCTATATCCTGGCCCTGGACGGGGAAACCATCTCCGATATGGATATCGAGATCGGCTACCACCATCGATCGGTGGAAAAAATTGGCGAACGACAGACCTGGCACCAGTTCATTCCCTACACCGATCGGGTGGATTATCTGGCCGGCGCGGCCAACAACCTGCCCTACGTGTTGGCTGTCGAGAAACTGGCCGGCGTGACAGTGCCAGCCCGCGCCCAATGCATCCGCGTGTTGCTCAGCGAACTGTTCCGCCTGAGCAACCACCTGGTCTGGCTGGGCACCTACGCCCACGACGTGGGCGCCATGACGCCCACCTTTTACACCTTCCGCGAACGTGAGATGATCATGGACATCGTCGAGCTGATCACCGGCGGAAGGTTGCACCCCTCCTGGTTTCGCATCGGCGGTGTGGCTGCCGATCTGCCTGAGGGCTGGAAGGCGGCCGTGGACGCATTCACCCGGGTCTTCAACCGGCGCATGGATGAGTACGAGGCCCTGATCAGACGAAACCCCATATTTCGTGCCCGCACCATGGGCGTTGGTGCCATTGCGCTGGACGACGCCATGGAGTGGGGGGTGTCGGGACCCAACCTGCGGGCCTGCGGCCTGGCCTGGGATTTGCGCAAAGCCTTTCCTTACAGCGGCTACGAGCAGTTCGATTTCGATATCCCCACGGCCGAGGGAGGCGACTGTTACGCCCGCTATTTGGTGCGTGTCGAAGAGATGCGCCAGAGTTTGGCGATCATTCGTCAGGCGGCCGCACAGATGCCGCCGGGGCGCACCGTGACTGACGATTACCGTTACGCGGTTCCGGCCCGCAAGGACATGCTCACGGATATCGAGAGTTTGATTCACCACTTTATCAATGTGACCCGCGGGCCCAAGATACCGCGCGGCCAGGCATACACCGCCTGCGAGATCCCCCGGGGAGAGCAGGGCTACTTCGTGGTCAGTGACGGGCTCGGCTATGCCTACCGCATGCGCATCCGGGCACCGGGATTTGCCAATGTTCAGGCCATGCCGCTGATGGCCAAAGGGTGGACCCTTTCCGACCTGATCACCATCATTGGGTCGGTGGATTATATATTGCCGGACATCGACCGATAGTATGGCGACACTGTAAAACGATCGATATCGGCGTTACGCGAACGCCTTATCGCTGCGAAGTACTTTGAGTACGTCTCGCTCTGCGGCGTTCGCAAGCCTTGATCTCGACCGTTTTACAGCGCCGCTTGCAACTGAATACCTGAAGGCTTCAACATTTATGTTACCGGAGAGGTTGAAAAGCGAATTGCAGGCCAAAGTGGATCGGGTGGATCATCCGCGGGAAATGGCCATCGACGTGATCAATGCCCTTCAGGATCATTACGGCTATTTTTCCGACGAAGCCTTGGCCCAGGCGGCGGACCTGTTGCTCATGTCGCCTCTGGAAGTGGAAGAGCTGGCTACCTTTTACACCTTCATCTACCGCGAGCCGGTGGGTAAATACGTGATTCATGTGTGTGACTCTCTGATCTGCTGGATGGAAAACGGGGAGGACCTGGTGGCGCATTTGAACGAGCGGCTGGGCATTCAGATGGGCGAGACCACGGAAGACGGATTATTCACGCTGCTGCCGGTTTGCTGCATTGGCTATTGCGATCGGGCACCGGCCATTTTGGTCAATCGCATGGTGCACGGTCCCTTGACCATCGCATCTTTGGACGACCTGATCGACAGGCTGCGGGAGGAATCATCGTGAGCGGCACCTATCCCCGGGTATTGCTGAAGCACCGCAAACCGGACCGCATCACCACCCTGGCGGAGTACCGGCAGGCGGGCGGGTACGCGGCCCTGCAGCGCACCCTGACCAGCGAAGACACGGCTGCCGTCAAGGCCGAATTAAACGACGCCGTTTTGCTGGGACGCGGGGGGGCGGGGTTTCCCGCCGGAATCAAGGTGCAGACCGTGGCCGAGGATGCCCCCTTTCCGCGCTATGTGATCTGCAATGCCGATGAAATGGAACCGGGCACATTCAAGGACCGGGTCTTTTTGCATGCCGAGCCGCACATGCTCATTGAAGGCATGATTCTGGCCGCCTATTCGATCCAGGCGTCCCATGGCATCATTTTTATCCGGCCCGAGTATGAGAGCGCGGCCAGGATTCTGGAACGGGAAGTCGGCATCGCCAGGCAGGAAGGGCTTTTGGGCGACGCCATACTGGGCAGCGACTTTGGATTCGACATCGATGTGCACCGCAGCGGAGGGCGCTATATCTGCGGCGAGGTAACCGCCCAGATCAATGCCCTGCAGGGCATCCGTCCCAATCCCAAACAGCCGCCGCCTTACCCCACGGACAAGGGGTTGTGGGAGCTTCCGACCCTGGTGAATAACGTGGAGACGTTGGCCTGCATTCCGCATATCCTCAACGAGGGTGCGCAATGGTTCAAGGATCTGGCGCTGACACCCGATGCCGCCGGCACGAAGATTTTTTGCGTCTCGGGAAGGGTCAACCAGCCGGGCGCCCATGAACTGCCTTTGGGAATCAAACTTTCCGAAATCATCGAAGACTACTGCGGTGGCATAAAGGACGGTGCCCGGTTCAAGGCGTGCCTTCCGGGTGGGGCTTCCACCGGTTTTCTACCGGCCAAACACTACCATATCAACATGGATTTTGATGCGCTCAAGGCGGTGGGCAACCGCCTGGGCACAGGGGCAATCATGGTCTTCGACCACCACACCTGCATGGTGGCGGTGACAGCCAATCTAACCGAATTTTTTGCCCGCGAGTCATGCGGCTGGTGCACCCCCTGCCGGGAGGGATTTCCCTACCTGCTTGACTTGCTGCGGCGCATCGAAAGCGGACGGGCAGACAAAGATGTTATCCCCATGATGCGGACCATGTGCCGGCACCTGTGGAAATCCTACTGCGCCTATGCGCCCGGCGGGGTGGGCCCCATCGAAAGCATGTTGGAATACTTTGAAGATGAGGTGATGGCGCATATTGACGGCAAGGGCTGCCCGTTTAAATAACGGCAAGGGCATCTTGCGGCCCAGGGACGGTGTTCTCCCATTTTCGCAATCCTCGACGTAGCGCTGCTACGCCTGCGGTTGCAAAAATGCTGCGGCCTTGCCCTGAACCACAGGCTGCCCTTTCAAAGGTGCCCGATGGAAGCTTGGTTGTCGTAGGTGGTGAAAGACAGCTGGTGGACAAAAGGCGGCAATAGAAGGGTTCAAGGGGCCGAGGAGTCAAGGATTCGAGGGAAACCAAGCGATCCGGGCCCGAACCAATCGAAATGCCGGACGATTAAAAAAGAAATCCAATTAATTTTCATGCAAGATTCAAGGTAATAGGAACGTCAATACAACCCTTGACCCCTTGGATCCTGGTCCCTTTTTATTGATTTGACTTAACTGAACGCCATGCCCAAACTGACCATCGACAATCTGGAGATCGAGGTTCCTGACGGCACCAAGGTGATCGATGCCGCATCGCGTCTGGGTATCGAGATTCCCCGTTTTTGTTACCACCCGGCCCTGGGTTCGGTGGGTGCCTGCCGGGTGTGCGCCGTGGCCTTCGAGGATGGACCCGTTAAAGGGATCCAAATGAGCTGCATGATCGATGCCCAGGACGGCATGGTGGTCTCCACCACCGACCCCGAAGCGGTGGACTTTCGGCGTCACGTACTCGAGTTCCTCATGCTCAACCATCCCCACGACTGCCCGGTGTGCGACGAGGGCGGACACTGCCTGCTGCAGGATCTCACCGTGGCCGGCAACCACGGGATGCGACGCTACCAGGGGTTGAAACGCACCCACCACAATCAGGACCTGGGGCCGTTGGTACAGCATGAGATGAATCGCTGCATCCAATGCTATCGCTGCTCACGCTACTACCAGGAGTACACCGGCTATAAGGACCTGGGGGTCATGGGTATTGGCAGTCGGGTCTATTTTGGACGCGATAGATCCGGTGTCCTAGAAAGCCCTTTTACCGGCAATCTGAGCGATATTTGTCCGACGGGGGTGTATACCGATAAACCGTCGCGATATTTTGGACGTCGCTGGGATTATGAACGCCAGCCGTCGGTGTGCATTCACTGCTCCCTGGGGTGCAGTCTGACGGCATCGGCCCGCTATCGCCGCGTTGCGCGCCATGAGGCCCGACCCAACGCTGAGGTGAACGGTTATTTCATCTGTGACCGGGGCCGCTATGCATACGCCTATGCCAGTGCTGACAGCCGACCCCGGCAGGCCCTGGTGCATGGGGAACCTGCAGCGATGCCCGCTACCTTGTCCGCAGCCCATGAAACCATTCAAGGTATTGCCGATCAACATGGTCCAGACAGTGTGGCCGTGGTGGTTTCGCCGCGCTGCAGCTTAGAGGCCCTGGCGGTTGCTCTGCGTGCCTGCAAACGAAATGCGTGGACAGGCCCCGCAGCGGCTTCCACCACCCGGCAGGCCGTGAACCTGAAAACAGCTGTCAATGGTTTACAGCCACAACTGGCTGTCTCCATGACCGATCTTGCTACTGCCCATGACGTGTTGGTGGTCGGGGCCGATCCGCTCAATGAAGCCCCCATGCTGGCGCTGGCCCTGCGCCAGGTGCATCGTCATGGCGGACGGGTGACCGTCATCGATCCGCGCGGCGTGAGCTTGCCTTTCAAATTCGATCACTGGGCCGTTCAGCCATCGCGCATGACTGCCGTACTTGAGGCATTGATTCAACACATCGACACCAGCCGGGTGTCATCGGCGGCCGCGTCGAGGCAATCCGCAGAGGTGGACGCTTTTCCCGCAGCGGCGTTGGCCAAACGTCTGAACAGCAGCCCCCGGCCGGTTGTCGTCTGTGGCACAGATATCGTTACGCCCGCTGATATCAAAATGGCCGCTGATTTGGCCGGGGCGCTGTGCCGCACCCATATCCTGGCAGGGCTGTTTTATACCCTTTCCGGCGGCAATGCATTCAGCACGGGCCTGATCCATGACGCGCCGCTTTCCATCGAGCAGATCATCGCCGGAATCGAAGCGGGCCGCATTCGCGGCCTGGTGGCAGTTGAAGCGGATCTATGGCGTGATTTTCCGAACCGCAATCGGCTGCAGGCCGCCTTAAAACAGTTGGATCATCTGATTGTGTTGGATTACGTGGACACCCCCTTGATCAAAGCGGCGGGTTCATTCATTCCCACACAAACCATTTACGAATGCGGGGGGAGCTGGATCAATAATGAAGGGCGCTTGCAGGCGGCCGACGCCCTCATTGCAGGCGGCGAACCCATTGAGATCACCAGTGCGGGGGATCATCCGCCACGGATTTTCGAGAAACGTATACCCGGTAGCGGCCCGCTGCCCGCCTGGCAGGCGATGTTGGCGTTGGCCGGCGACGAAGATGAAAGTGCCGCCAAGGCCCTGGATGCCGCCATTGGTGACCTACAGCCTAGTGTGCGCCTACCGCTGCGCGATGGCGTCGGCCAGCGAATTCGTCTTGAAATTTCTTCAGCCCGGGAAACTGCCGGGTCCGGGACGGAGGACCACGGTTTCACCGCCAACCCTGACGACGGGATTACCCTGCTGTT
>JASFFF010000117.1:0-9266 GCA_050124445.1 Desulfosarcina sp. | reverse complement strand
AGAGAGCGGCGCGAACGAGGGTTTTGGGACCCTTTTCACCCGCAACGAACGTCGCGAATAAATGGATCGTCTCAACAACAGCCATCGTCAAGCGAATAATGTTTACCTCTAATTTACCTGAGCATAACCAATGGAAATACTGATTACCTCCCTGTCGCTGCTAACTATAGTGGTGATCGCCATTCTCATCGCCACCCGGGGGCGCCCCATGCGCTTTTTTACCGCCTTCGGCGAAACCCTCAAGCAATTGTGGAACAACCGCGGTCCATTGGTTCTGGTCACCTTGTGCGTCTTTGTACTGCTGGGGTTTCTCTTCTTGTTTTATGCCACGCCGGGATCGCAGATTTACCCGGAACAGCCCATTCCCTTCAGCCATCAGCTGCATTCGGGCGTTAAAGCCATCGATTGCTACTATTGTCATCCCCAGGTGGGCCGGTCGCTGCACCCGGGACTGCCGGCGGTTGAAAAATGTCTGCACTGCCATAACTACATCATCGCCAATCATCCCCAGATCTTGAAGGAGCACGAATACTACAACAGCAACACGCCCACTCCGTGGGTCAAGGTCAACCACCTGGCCGAACATGTGCTGTTCAATCACATGCGACATATCAGGCAGGAAATCGCCTGCGAAGCCTGTCACGGTGAGGTCCGGCAGATGGACCGCTTGCAGAGTAAACGATTCTATATGGGATTTTGCATCGAGTGCCACCGCGAGAGAAAGGTCAACCTGGGCTGTTGGTTGGCTTGTCACAGTTAAAGTGCCACCTATGAATGAGGACTAACATGGGCTTACCCATCACCATTGACGAGCAACCCGACAGCCAGGAACAATCGGCCGCCAAAGCATTTGCCCTGACCTCGGGAATATGGTTTGCATTTGCCACCAGCTTCGGCATGATCGCGGCGGGCTACCTGATCGCCCCCGATTTCATGGCCAATATCGAATATATCCAATTCGGCCGCGTCAGACCCATTCATGTCAACCTGGTGCTTTTCGGCTTCGTCACCCCCGGATTGCTGGCGGTGGCCTTCTACTATACCCCGCGCCTGCTGCGCACGCACTTGTTCAGCCAGAAGCTGGGGGTCATCACGGCAGTGTTGTGGAATATCATGCTGGTCATCGCTGTGGTCAGCCTGGCCATGGGCTACAGCCAGGGCCGCGAGTATGCCGAACTGCCCTGGGCGGTAGATATAATGATCGCCGGCCTGTTCGCGTTGGTTATCTACAATCTGTTCATGACCGTGAGCCAGCGCCAGGAGCCGATCCTGTACGTATCCATCTGGTATTCTTGCGCAGCGGTGGTGATGACCGCCGTGGGCTATTGTCTGGGCAATGTGATCTGGCAGCCTGACAGCGGCGCACTCGTCGGCATTCCAGATGCCATTTTGCTCTGGTTCTACGGGCACAATATTTTCGGTTTGCTGTTGACCCCCTTGGCCTTGGGCGTGGCCTACTATGTAATCCCCCTGGCCACCCGCAGCCCGTTGTACAGCCACACCTTGTCCTTGATCGGATTTTGGTCGCTGCTGGTGGTCTACACCCACGTGGGCACCCATCATCTCTTGCAGGTGCCCGTGCCCACCTGGCTCAAGGTGATCTCCATCGTCGACAGCGTGGCCATGGTAATACCGGTCATGGTCTTTTTGATCAATATCTGGTTCACCGTCAAAGGCAAGCTGGGCCAAATCCACGCCAACATCGGGGCCAAATTTGTGTTTACCGGCACCATTATGTACTTTTTTGCCAACATCCAGGGCAGTTTCATGGCCCTTCCCCAGGTGCAGCGGATCACCCACTTCAACAACTGGGTGGTGGGGCATGCGCATCTCGGCGTGTTTGCCTTTGCCGGCATCACGGCGTTGGGAGGGCTCTATTTTATTCTGCCCAAAATCACCAAGAAGCCGCTTTACAGCCGCTATCTGGCCGACCTGCAATATTGGCTGGTGCTCATCGGCGTCTCCGTGATGATCATCGACCTGACCATTGTCGGCCTGTTGCAGGGCAATGCCTGGCTTAACGGTGAAACCATCTACCGGGTGCTGCCCGAGATTCATTTGTATTACGTCATTCGCGCATCGGCCGGCTTTTTTATCCTGGCCGGTGCCTATCTTGGTGCTTACAACATCGTTCGAACGCTTTTTTTTAATCCTGGAGCGGCAACAGAATGAAAATGACCCCCATAGCCGTGATCGGCGGCTCGCTGGCCATATTGACTATTATCGTGCTATTGATGGTCGCCTGGCCTTATTCCACAGCCGACATGACCCCTTCGGAAATCTACCGTGATCGCACGGATATCGAAAAAGCCGGTTTCAAGATCTACCTGCAAAACGGGTGCGTGTACTGCCATAGCCAATCCATTCGGGCCTTCGACTGGGGCCACGGTGCGCACCGCATTGCCCAGGCCGGGGATTACGTGGGCGACCAGCCGATTCAGCTGGGTTCCGCCCGCACCGGCGTCGATCTTTCCCAAGAGGGTGGTGAGCATCCGGATGACTGGCACATCGCCCATTTCGTCAATCCGCGCTACACGCGTCCCAACTCGATCATGCCGCCCTTTGAATGGCTGGGTGAAGATCGCATCCACACCCTCACCCAGTATGTGCAGAGTCTGGGACTCAAAGGCGCCGATAAACGAATGGAACGTCAACGCTACTGGAAGGCCGAAGCCATCAAAGCCTACGAGGCCGGTCCCGATGTCAACGCCCAATGGCTGGCGGAAATCGTGCCCCAGGGCTGGCGCGATCTGCCCAATCCCTATCCGACCACTGCGGCAAGCCTTCAGCGCGGCCATGTGGTCTACCAACAGTTCTGCATCGGCTGTCATGGGCCGGTAGGCGACGGCATGGGGCCGGCCCAACCCTGGATTTATCCGCCGCCCTTGAATTTCACCATCCTCAAAGGCCGTGAAATCTCCGGCGGCATCATCTATTATCAACTAATGAACGGCATCACCGGAACGGCCATGCCCTACTTCAAACATGAGCTGGAGTCCCAGAAGATTTGGGAAGTGGGCGACTACGTGGCGGTCTATTTTATCAACGACAGCGATGCCAACACGGAACCGCGAGGCATCGATGCGGCCAATGAGCCGCCATAAAGCATAACCTGACAGTCAGGATATCATCCGTTATGTACTACCCCTATTTCATCAGTTACATGCTGGCCGGTTTGGCCATCGCATTGGCGGTCTTTGCCTGGGCCCTGAAACACAACCAGTTCCAGGACCAGCGGCGGGCACGCTTTTTACCGCTCTTCGATGCCCCGCAGCAAAAAAACACCCCGGCATCCCGAATCAACCGCATCGAGGCAATAGCCTTGTGGAGCCTGATTTGCCTGGGTGTGTGCGTCAGCTTGGCCGTTGTCGTATTTGCACTGCTACGGGCATCCTGATAACGGATTACCGGGAGGAATACCCACGATGCACTACTTCGAACTGCGCAACATCCAACATTTCATCCTCTACCTGCTTCCGGCAGTATTGGGTGTGCTGATCTTTGCCATCGGTCTGGCCAGGGTCCATTTTCGAACCGAGAACGATAAGGAGCGCATGCAAACCGTGCACACCACCTATGTGGGCGGTATTGAAGAACGCAATGCCCCCTTTCCCCTGGTACTGATACTGATCATCGGGGGGACCGTCCTGTGGGGCTTTTTGTACATCATCTTCTATGGCGTGTTGGGAGTCAAAATATGAGTGCCGATGAGAATGCCAAGCACGGACACGGCGAACACAGTGCCTTCAAGACCTGGGTGATTATCCTGCTGATCCTCACCTTCATTGTGTTCAAAGATGGGCTGTCCTTTTTCGTGGTGGGCGACCTGGGGCAGCCAGATTGGGACTACCGGCCGGCCAAAGATGTGCCAGGTGAATCCGCTTATGCGATCTATCCGAGCGTGCCATATCCCCAGCATATACGCGGCGCAAAGGGGGAGTAGATGAAACGCATATTATCCCTTGGCCTTATCGTGTCCACCATTGTTCTGATCGCCTATGGGGCGATCACGCTCTACGACTATCAGCTTTCCGTTGGGCGCATGTGGGAAACCCCGGCGATCAAACCTCACGAAACCCCCATTCCGGTCATGGACCCCGGCAGTGTACCCGTCAAGGGGGGTGAAGCGCTCTATCGCGCCGCGGCTGCCGAGGACCTCGAGCCGCCCTTTTCACTTTCGGACCCGGCGGTGATCGCCGCGGGTAAAATCGCCTATCAGCGCTACTGCTATCAGTGCCACGGTCCCAACTTCGATGGCTATGGCACTGTGGGCCAGAGCTTTGCCCCGCCGGCCAGCGATCTTCGCGCGGCCAAGATCCAATCGATGCACCCTGGCATGCTCTTTAAGGAGATCAGTTATGGCATTCCCGGCGGCCGCCAGCCAGCCTTGGCAACGACCATGACGGTCGATGAACGCTGGCAGAGCATCGCCCTGGTCAAAAGCCTGGGCCTGCGCGACTGACCCGACCACGGCCATAACCAATCCACCCGCTCCCACCGTTGCTAGGGGTCTGATCGATGCCTGATCCTGCCTGCCACCTTTGCGGCCTACCCTTGCGTTACGGGCCTGTCTCCCATGTTTTCGGCGACCAGCGGTTGCAGTTCTGCTGCCAGGGATGTCGCATGGTGTATGCCATGCTAGTGGAATCGAACGCGGTCGATGATCCTGCCCGCTTCAAGGAAACCGAGCTCTACCGCCAGTGCGTGGCGGCCGGTGTGGTCCCCGCCGACGAAGCGGATCTGGCCCGCATTCAAAACGAACAGCGGCAGGCCGATGCGGCCGACATGCCGTCGATTGAAGCGGCTGCGGAGCCAGACAATGCAGCGACGACGCTGGCCTTGGACCTGGTGGTCGACGGCATGTGGTGCACGGCCTGTGCCTGGGTGATCGAAAAATCGGTTTCACGGCTGGCCGGAGTGCAGCAAGCCCGTTGCCATTTTTCCACCGACCGCCTGCACTGTCGCTATCGGCCGGAACAGCAGGCTCCGGACCAGATCCGCAAGGTTATCAAACGATTGGGCTATGATACGCGGGAAGCCAATGCCAGCGATGGTTTTCGGCAATCTCAGCATCAGGCGCTGGTTCGCCTGATCATCTCTGCCCTGCTATCTGCCAATGTCATGATGCTCTCATGGGCCCTGTATGCGGGTTTTTTTACCGACTTGTCCAGCGATGCCATCTTCAAGATCTCTTTGCCCATTGCCGTCATGGCCAGCGTGGTCTTTTTCTATGGCGGCGCCTCCGTGCTGCGCAGGGCCTGGTTCGGGCTGATTCGTGGCGCACCGGGAATGGAAAGCCTGGTCGGTCTGGGCGCTGGCTGCGCCTACGCATACAGTCTTTTCAATTATGCCACCGGCAGTATCCACCTCTATTTCGATACGGCCTGCATGCTGATTACCCTGGTGCTCTTGGGTAAACTGCTTGAACAGCAGGCCAAAGCGCGCGTTCGCCGAGATCTGGACAGTTTCTTCGCCCTGCAGCCGGCCAAGGTTCGCCTGATTGGCCGCAGGTTTCCGGCGGGTCGGTATGCGTCCATCGATCAGCTGGCCTCGGGAGACCACTTTTGCGTGGAGACGGACGAGATCGTTCCGGCAGATGGCCGCGTGGTATCCGGCAGGGCCACCGTCGATGAATCCTCGCTGACCGGTGAACCCCGTCCGGTCACCATCAAGACCGCCGACCCCATAAAAAGCGGAACCCGCGTTCTGGACGGTCGTGTGATCGCGGCGGCCGAAACGGTCGGTGAAAACACCATCCTGGGTCAGATGATCGCTATTATGACCCGCAGCCTGGAGCAGAAAAGTGTATTTGAGGGCCGGACAGACCGCATGCTCAGATGGTTTGTTCCCAGCATCCTCATTCTGGCAGCCGGAACGGCCCTATCCTGCTGGCTTGCGGGACTATCGGTGGATCGGGCCGTTGTGCGTGCGGTCACCGTCATGGTGATCTCATGCCCCTGCGCCCTGGGTGTGGCCATTCCCATGGCCCGCTTGGCAGGCATCTCATTGGCCGGACGCCAGGGCATACTGATCAGGGAGATCGAGGCCTTCGAGCGGGCCACGGCCATCGACAGCCTGGTTTTCGATAAAACCGGCACCTTGACCCTTGGCCGCTGGCAGTTGAATCGCATCGAATGCAAAACCGGATATGATGCCCATACGGTCCTGGCCTGGGCCAGTGGCTTGGAGCAGGCTTCAGATCACGAAATTGCGCACGCCATCCGCTCCTATGCCCAGCAAAAATGTGTCCGGCCCGCCACAGTCGCAGATGTTAGCTTCCATCCGGGCGGGGTGCAGGGTCGGGTGGACAATCGTTGGGTGCGCGTCGGCAATCGTGAATTTGCCTGGCGGGAGGCCACATCTGCCGACGCACCGGAAAAGGATGTCGACGGCGTGCTGACATCGCGGGTCTTTGTGAGTATGGATGACTGTCCTGCGGCGGTCCTGTTTTTTGGTGATTCGATCCGCCCGTCGGTGCCGTCATTAATGACGACGCTGAAACGCGCGTTCAGGGAGATTCACCTGGTTTCCGGAGATGGCGACGCGACGACCCGAACGGTTGGCCGCAGCCTCGGCCTGAAGGATGTCCGCGGCGGATTGATGCCGGCGGACAAAGCCGACTATATCCAACGGCTTAACAGACGCGGGCGCCTTGTGGCCATGGTGGGTGACGGTGTCAACGACGCGGCAGCCATGGCTCGGGCTCACCTGTCGGCAGCTGTTCATTCCGGACAGGGGCTGGCCAAAGAAGCGGCCCACATCACCCTCATGCGCGGGGATCCCGCCCAGCTATCAGACTTTTTCCCCCTCTCCCGTCAGGTCAATCGCAAAGTCATTCAAAACCTCTGGTGTGCCTGGATCTACAATCTGATCAGCATCCCCGTGGCCATGAGCGGCCTGCTTACCCCGCTGGTAGCCGCCACGGCCATGCTGCTCTCCAGCCTGACCGTTATCGGCAACACCCTCTTGCTGGTCAGGCGCCACTCATAGTCGACACAAGAGCCGTCAGATTTCGTAATACCAGACTGCTTTTTGGGGCCTGAATCGATTAGCAACATTCGGGTGGCCAAGGGCCGTTTATTTTATTAATCTGTGATCTGACCAAGCAATAAGGGGGCAATTATGAACGGTACCGATTTTTTGCAGCAGTCCGATGATTTTAAACGCATCGAAAAGGCGATTGGATTTATCGAAACCCATTTCAAGTCCCAGCCGAGCCTTGACCAGATAGCAAACAGCGTGCATTTGAGCAAATATCATTTTAACCGGCTGTTCAAGCGCTGGGCGGGAATCAGTCCCATGCAGTTTATGCAATATATGACCCTTGATCATACCAAACAACGACTGATCGAATCCAAGAGCATCCTCGAGACCTCCTTGGATGCCGGCCTTTCGGGGCCCAGTCGACTGCACGATCTGTTCGTGACCTTCGAGGCGATCACCCCTGGTGAGTTCAAAAAGCAAGGCGGGGGGTTGACGATATCCTATGGTTTCTGCGAATCACCGTTCGGCGAATGCCTGCTGGCAACCACCAGCCGGGGTATTTGTTATCTCGGCTTCGTAATAAAAAGGGGGCGGGACGACACACGCAACCAGCTGTTTCAAACCTGGCCCAATTCTACTTTTTCAGAGGATAAATCAGCCGTCGGCCCGATTGCGAGGCGCATTTTCTCCATCGATAATCGCCAACACCGATTTAATTTGCAGCTTAAGGGAACCAATTTCCAGATCAATGTGTGGAAGGCGCTTTTGAATATTCCCACCGGGTGTGTGGTCAGTTACCGTGACATTGCCGCATATATCGGTCATCCTCAAGCGTATCGGGCCGTGGCCAATGCGGTTGCCATCAATCCCGTGGCCTACCTGATTCCTTGTCATCGGGTAATCGCCAAATCCGGTAAAACCCACCAATACCGTTGGGGAGCAACACGCAAAAAGGTGATTCTGGGATGGGAAGCGGCCAGAAGCGCTTGAGGCTGGATCGAAACATCGCTCATCGTCGCAGCATTGCTGCATCGGCTGGTGGAGGTTCCTACCGACACACCTGCACGGGTTACGATAGGGTGTGCCTGACAAAAACGGATCACCAGTGGACAGCCGCCGCTTGGTATGTCCGCCGCGGCGAGTGGTTCCTTTGGCCCCCTCTTGAGATTCTAAAAATCCTGCCTACAATAAAAGACAATGAACCACAAACGGCTCCTGAGGGATTGGCGACGCCGGACGCCTCTTCATGGCTATGTCGGCGACCAATCGATTAACTACCCTTCTCTGATCGCGCCCGACCCGCGTGTTTGGTCGGCCCGCACTGAAAAACCAAGGAGGAATCATGAACCCACGAACAGGAATAATCCTATTGGCTGTCTTATTGTTGGCCGCAACCGCCCAAGCCAAAATCATAACCCAAACAGTTGCCTACAACCAAGGCGGGGTCGCCTTAGAGGGACACCTGGCTTACGATGACGCCGTTTCCGGTAAACGGCCCGGCATCCTCGTGGTGCACGAATGGTGGGGGTTGAACGACTATGCCCGATCCCGCGCTGAGCTTCTGGCCAAGATGGGTTATGTGGCATTTGCCCTGGACATGTATGGCAAGGGCAAATCTACCGATCACCCCGACCAGGCGTCGGCCTGGATGAAATCGGTAAACAGCAACATGGACCAATGGGTGCAGCGCGCTGTGGCCGGGTTGGATGTGCTCAAGAAACAGCCCCAAGTGGATACCACCCGGCTGGCAGCCATCGGTTATTGCTTCGGTGGGGCCACGGTCCAGGTGATGGCATACAGCGGTGCAGACCTCAAGGGGGTGGTCAGCTTTCATGGATCGTTGATTCCCCCTTCCGAGGAGCAGGCCAGCCGCACCCGCGCCAAGATCCTGATTTGCCACGGGGCTCAAGATCCCATGATCCAACCGGAAGCCATGACTGCCTATGTGCAAGGCATGAACGCCACTTCAATCGACTGGCAGATGATCGCCTATGGGGGCACTCGACACAGCTTTACCAATCCAGAAGCAGACAAACACGGTATGGCAGCCCTGGCTTATAGCCCCTCGGCAGACCGTCGTTCGTGGCAGCAAATGGGTGTCTTTTTCAATGAAGTATTATCGGACGGATGAGCCATTATCAGGGTTGAGGCAATTCCGGATGGTATGCCAAGTCGTAAGAATGAAACTCCCAAAATAGCGGCCTCAAAGCCATTGGCTGGGTGTGGTACGGAATTGCAGACAACGACAATTTAAAAATGCGCAGCGTGATCCCAACCGCGGC
>JASFFF010000116.1:0-9357 GCA_050124445.1 Desulfosarcina sp. | reverse complement strand
CCCAAATTGTCAAAAATTAATTGGTCTCCTAAACAGGGACCCGGCCAATGGGCCACCCGGTTGATGGCGTCTGGCTGTGGCTATGGATGAAATGGGTTTGACATTTCAATGGCATCGGATTAATTTGACGCGTCTTTGATTGCCAGCCGAATCACTGTCAGGAGTGTCTGCATGAAGAAAAAACTGACCTACGCCGATGCCGGCGTCGATATCGAGAAGGCGGACCGGCTCGTCGATACCATCAAGAAGATTGCCAAGAAAACCCGCCGCTCCGGGGTCATGGGTGAAATCGGGGGATTTGGCGGTTTGTTCTCTTTAAACACCGCCCACATGAAAAATCCGGTGCTGGTCAGCTCCACCGACGGGGTGGGTACCAAATTGAAGATCGCCTTTCTCATGGATTGCCATGACACGGTAGGCATCGACCTGGTGGCCATGTGCGTCAACGACATCGCCGTACAGGGTGCCAAACCGTTGTTCTTCCTGGACTACCTGGCCACGGGAAAACTGCGCACCGGCACGGTCACCGAGATCATCAAAGGTGTGGGCGATGGCTGCTTGCAGGCCGATTGCGCCCTTATCGGCGGCGAGACCGCCGAAATGCCCGGCATGTACCGCGACAATGAATACGACCTGGCTGGATTTGCCGTCGGCCTTGTTGACAACAGCAAAATTGTGGATGGCTCCGAAATCAAGCCCGGCAACCAGATCATCGGCATTGCCTCCAGCGGTCTTCACAGCAACGGGTACTCCCTGGTGCGCAAGATCTGCTTCGAGGTATTGGGCCTTTCTGTGGACAGCCACGTCGCCGAACTGGGCAAAACCATCGGTGAGGAATTGATCACCCCCACCCGGATCTACGCCAAGACCATTCAATCCCTGGTTCGAAACTTGCCCATCCGCGGATTGGCGCACATTACCGGCGGCGGCATCATGGATAACATCGTTCGTATTATCCCCCGAGCCTGTGGTATCCGCATCAGGAAACACGCCTGGGACGTCCCGCCCATTTTCCCTTTTTTGCAGCAGGCGGGCAGCGTCGAAGAAAAAGAGATGATGCGCACATTCAACAACGGCATCGGCCTGGTGGCAGTGGTTCCGGAAGAAAATGCCCATGAAGTACGCAACCGCCTGACCAGCAGCGGTGAGCGGGCGTGGTTCATCGGCGAGGTCATCAAAACACGCAAGAACGCCCGGTCGCGGGTTCAGCTGGTGGATTGACACGGGTCGAAACACCGGCATCCTAGGTACAAGGTGTCGTTCATGTGGAAACAAATCAGCACAGCCATCGCCAGGTTCCTCGAATGGATTGCCCAGGGGCATAAGCGGCAGCCGATCTGCAAATCCTGAGCAACCGGACACCGCCGCCCCGGTACGGGGCGGCCCAGCAGATCGATCGACAAACCCAAATAGCCCGTTAGCGGTCAGGCAAAACCAGAGGAACCGGAACGGTGGGCGATGCGCCCGGCCATTTCGGTTTTTGTATTGAAATGGCAGCTGTTGGTAAGCAACCGACAACCAAAAAATATCCATGATCGTACTCGGTATAGAATCCTCCTGCGACGAAACGGCGGCCGCCGTGGTGCACGACGGTCGACAGATACGGTCTTCTGTTGTCGCCTCGCAGGAAGCCGTCCATCACCCCTACGGCGGTGTGGTGCCCGAGCTGGCCTCGCGAAAGCATATCGAAGCCATTGTTCCCGTGGTCGCGCGTGCCATTGCCGAGGCCGGCATCACGGCAGACCAAATCGATGGCGTGGCAGTGACCCAGGGGCCCGGTCTGGTGGGATCGCTCTTGGTGGGTTTCTCATTCGCCAAGGGATTTGCCTATGGACATGGAATCCCCTGGATTGGTGTGGATCACCTGGAGGGACATATCAACAGCGTCTTTTTAGCGCCTGACCCGCCCCCCTTTCCCTTCGTGGCCCTGCTGGTTTCAGGTGGCCACTCCAGCATCTATCACGTCTCCTCCCACCGCGAATTTCATATCATGGGCCAGACCCGGGATGATGCCGCCGGGGAGGCCTACGACAAGGTGGCCAAAATGTTGGGACTGGGTTATCCCGGCGGCAGGGTCATTGATCGTCTGGCAGGCCAAGGTGACCCGCAAAAGGTGGTATTCAGCCGGCCCTTTCTCGACAAAGCCCAGTTTGACTTCAGTTTCAGTGGGATAAAAACGGCAGTCATGCGCTATATCCAGACCCACCCGGACACCTACCAGGCCGATCAAGCCCATATCGCCGCCGGTTTCCAGGCTGCCGTGGTGGATGTGCTGACCTACAAAATCATCAACGCCGCCGTGCAGAAGAACTGCCGGCATCTGGCTGTGGTGGGCGGGGTGGCCGCCAACCAGGGCCTGCGAAACGCTGTCACCCGCCAGGCCGCTGCACAAGGCATCAAGGTGCACATACCGGCTATCGATTTGTGCGGCGACAACGCCGCCATGGTGGCGGCAGTGGGTTACCACCGGCTCAAGGCCGGCGAGCAGTCGGGGATGGAAGACGACGTCTACTCGCGGGTCAAATTCAGACCGGCTTCCCAGTACCATGAGTAAAACGCCTGGTTGGACGACATCTTTACGGATTGCTACATACAGGCATGCAAGAGAAACAAGTGCAGGCAACCTCTTTGCTATCGGAAAGGTCTTGACAAAAAAATCCTGTCGGATATGGATAATCCGATTCGCTCAGGTGCTCATCAGGAGCTGAAAAGGGAACCCCGTGCAATTCGGGGACGGGCCCGCCGCTGTAATCGGGGACGAAAGCCGACATCGCGCCACTGACGGATGGTATCTGTTGGGAAGGTTCGGCCGGTAGGATGATCCGTCAGTCAGAAGACCTGCCTGAAACGATGGAGTCGTGAACGCGCGGACAGTGTCCGGCTCGAATCAGATTGCCGTGGATAAAAAAGGGACATCCCCGGATCGAATTCACCATCGGTCCGGGGATTTTTTATTTCTCCGGACAGCAACCATCGTTTTGTCAAGGAGGGGTAAAGATAAGGTTCCGATGCATGTGCGCTGGATTGATTGGTCTGTTGCTTTGGGGAAGCCCGGTACTGGCTGATGACAACCAACAGGCAGACGATGCCATTCCCACCATGGATACGGTGGTGGTTTGAAGGACGGATGCATCGACAATCGTTGCGAGTGAACATAGAATGGCTTTTCCTCTTGGGTTGACGTTGATGGCAATGCTGCACCAATTAAGAAGGGTTGCTTACGAATGACCATCGGCCCGGCTGTTAATGACATTGACCTGTAAGAAGAGGAAAATGTATTGACAAAGAAACGAATTTCGGTATTTATTTGCGCAAAAGGATCCAGGTGCTCCCATGGAGCTGAAAAGGGAACCCCGTGAGAATCGGGGACGGACCCGCCGCTGTAACCCCGACCGAATTTTTATCGATTCAGACATCCGTTCAGCCATCGTTAGCCACTGTTTTGCAGCAGCAGGATGGGAAGGCCGCTGAGCGGACGGGGGAGTCAGAAGACCTGCCTCGATCGAAATGACCGTGTTCCTGCAAGGCAACAGGGATGCGCGGTCAGTGCTGAAGGCCAAGAAAACTGGGGCAGTCCTTCAAGCGGTTCGCTTGAAGGACTTTTTTTTTGAAGCCGGTTCCAGGATGGGGCCGCAAACATGGGAGTGCTTCGCGGCAGCCGGCCCTGCCCAGGCAGATTCCGAACAAGGAGTCTAAACCGATTTGGGGGAGATAATGAGAGCGACAAAACTGTTTCGAAAAAAGAGTTTCATTCTGCTGAGCCTTTTGCTGGCCGGCCTGGTCGCAGGTGCTGCGCAGGCTGCCATTACACCGGTGGCGCCGTATCAGGCGACAGTGCTGGACGACCCCGATCCTGGGGTAATTGCCTACGGATCTTCAATCGGCCTCTACGACAACAAGATCATCTATGCCGGCACCGACGGCAACATCTACGCCTACGACGTGTCGACCGGCTCGTCCACCCTTGTCAGTGACACTGCGGCGCTGACCCTCTTTGGGGTGCAGGGTTTTCTGGTGGCTTCGGACGGCTACTTGTACTTTCACGACAACGGTACAAGCGCCAATGTCTACCGGCTGAATCTGGCGGATCCCTGGCCGGCCGCCTACGAAACGCTCGATTCCTTGTTAACCTCGTCCATTTATGGTTTCACTGAAAACCCCTGGACCAAAACGGTCTGGATCGCATCGGCCGATTTTCCAGGCCCCAATTTTTACCTCGACGAAATCTACAGCACCTTCAGCATCGTCCGGCCACGGGCCGTTTTTGCCAAGCCCAACAGCGGCGGCAACGGCCCCATCATTTTCAAGGGCCCCAACACGCTGCTTTACGGGGAATCCATATTCGGCGGAAACGGCTTCTTTCACCTGGTGAACACCAGCACCGGGGAAGTGTTCGAGGAGAATTACATAACTGTTACCGGCGGGCTGGCTGACGCCGCCTACGGATACAACAACGAAATCTTTGCCACGTCCGGCGGCGGCAGCAGCATCCTTCAGATCCAGGGGGCGGCCACATCCGCCATCGGTACAACCGACGGTGAAGCCCGCGGCCTGCAGTTCGGCGGCGGGACCTTTTATCTGAGCGAGATGGTGCCGTTCGGCACCGGTGCCAGCGACGGCGCCAGCAGCTTCAATTCGCTGACCAATCCGTCGGCGGTCACGGCAATCACTTCCCAGGGGGATTTTCAGGCTGCTTTGCTGGTCGAGCCATCCGTGGCTGTCTTCACCTACAGCTCCTCGTTGACCTACTACGCTGGTCAGATTTTGTATGCCGGCACCGATGGCAATATCTATGCTTACAGTCTCAACACCGGAGCATCCACCTTAGTAAGCGATACCAGCTCTCTAGCCACTGCATTTTCCTCTGTGCAGGGCTTTTTAGTTGCATCCGACGGCTACCTCTACTTTCATGACAACGGCTCCAGCGCCAATATTTACCGCCTGAATCTCTCGGATGCCTGGCCGGCGGCATACAGTGAGCTGGACACCGCCATCACCAGCTCGATCTTCGCCTTTGCCGAGAATCCCTTCGACGGCACGATCTGGTTTTCATCGGCCGACTTTTTTGGCAGTGGAAACAATTTCTACCTGTACCAGGTCGACGCCGGGTTCGCCGGCGTGACCGAAAAGGCTGTCTTCACTCAACCCAACAGCGGCGGCAACGGCCCGATCGTCTTCACGGCCCTGGACACCCTCCTATACGGCGAGTCGGTCTTTGGCGGTGATGGCTATTTCCATCAGGTGGACACCACCAGCGGCCAGGTGACCCAGGCGGAATACCTGACCTTTTCCGGTGGCCTGGTATCGGCGACACGCGGCTACGACGACACGATTTATGTTACGTCCGGTGGGGGGAAGACTGTTTACGAGCTCGACGGTAACCAAAAGACCGCGGTGGCCACCACCGGTAACGACGCCCAGGGCATCGTCTTCGACGGGGCATCGCTTTTAATCAGTGACTTGGTGCCATTTGGCACCGGCGCTACTGATGGCACAGTTGGCCTTCTGCAATTGTGGCAGCAACGCCGCTCGGGAGTGCCATCCGGCCAGGAGGTGGCCGATACGGTCGATTTGAACGACGACGGTATACCGGACGTCGATCAACCCGACGTCATCCTTTCGGCCAACGCGGCCGGGGCTGGAGGCGCCAAGCAGGTCGGGGTCAGCTCGAACGATATTGATGTCGTGATCGATTCCGTCGAAGCGGTCGACCCGGCCACCATTTCCAACACCAGCGGCAAACCCGATAATCTGCCATTCGGCCTGGTCAACTTCCGGGCCACCGTCGCCACCCCGGGCGATACCGTGCAAGTCACGGTGTACCTCTCTGAGGCGGCTCCGCTGGGCGCCCGATGGTATAAATACAACGCCATCGACGGCTGGCAGGACTATTCCGACCATGCGACTTTCAGCCCAGACCGCAGGTCCGTTGTACTGGAACTGCAGGATGGCGGCTTCGGCGATGCGGATCGGGTGGTCAACAGTGAGGTGCTGGATCCGGGCGGTGTCGGCGTGGCTGCCAGCAGCAGTGGTGGCGGCGGTGGCGGCTGTTTCATCGGCACCGCCGAAAATGCAGTCAATACCAACGGATTCCCGCTACCGGCAATTTTCCTGCTGGTTGCCGGAATCGTTCTGGTGGGGATTTTCCGCAGCGCCATCGCGAGAAGCGTTTAATTCCTTTTTCACCGGGCAGAAGCGTCTCCGGCCGCCATCTTTCGGGCCGGGGCCGCTTGCTCGCTGATCCCGGCAGACACGAGAAACAAGTGACACACCGAAACCGATTCGTTTTCACCTTCATCCTGACCCTTTCCTGTCTGATGCCGTTTAGCGCGGTCCCGGCGGCGGAGGAGGGTGACGCGCGGCCGCCCCGGGCCGAAGAAAGCCGGGTGTACGAAATGGAAGCAGTGGTGGTTACCGCCTCAAGGATCGAAGAAGAGATCCGCGAGGTACCGCGCAATGTGACCGTGATTACCGCCGAGGACATCGAACAGGCCACGAGCAACTATGTGCCGGACCTGCTGGCGCGTGAAACCGGAGTGGTGCTGAAGAGTTTTTTCGGCACCGACAAGAACGCCGGCGTGGACATCCGGGGAATGGGCGAGACCTCGGTCAGCAACGTACTGGTGCTGGTGGACGGTTTCCGGCTGAATTCGCCGGATTTGGCCGGGCCGGACTTCTCCAGCCTCCCGATCGATGAAATCGAGCGGATCGAGATCGTGCGCGGGGCCAACTCGGTCGTTTACGGGTCCGGCGCTGTGGGGGGGGTGGTAAACATCATTACCAAGCGCGGTACACGCGAGCCTTCCGGCAAAGTCTACGCTTCCTACGGTAGCTACAAAACAATCGACACACGGGCATCGGGCGGCGGCACGTTCGGCAACTTGAACCTCAGCGCCAACGGTTCTTACTACGAAACCGATGGCTACCGCGACAACGGCGATCTGGATAAAAAAGACGTCGGCCTGCGCGCCCGCTACGATGCCACATCGTTTGTGAATCAGGACCTTTTTCACGATCTGTCTTTTTCACTTGGCGGGAGCTATCACGAAGACTCGCAGGGATTCCCCGGCGGTGTTTCCATAGACGATCTCGACTCGCGCAACCGCAGGAAAAACACCGTCAGTCCAGAGGACGGCGCGGATACCAACGATGCCCGCCTGCGCGGCGGTATGGAAGCGGATTTGGGCGAGCTGGGGATTTTTAAGGTCAACGGCGGACTCAGGGATCGCAACAGCGATTACATTTTCGGCTTTACACCTTTAAAACCGAAGGACGATCAGGAAAGCCGCCTCGAAGAGGACACCCTGCACCTGGATGCCGCCTACGTGTTGGATTATCAGCTGGGGAAAACCGACAGCACCCTGCAGCTTGGCCTGGATGTCTACGACACCAACTATTTCAACGAACGACTGGATCAGCGCGAGCGCAAAAACAGCGACACCGCGACGTATGGATTTTTCGCCACCTATCGCATGCGTTTCAGCAAACGGCTGGAGCTGGACCTGGGTGGTCGCTACAACATCTTCCGTGGCGTTTTCCGCAACGACGAACTGGTTGACTTCGACGGCGTGGACATCTGGGTGAACGGAGACAAGTTCGATCGCGACTACGAGAACCAGGCTTACCAGGCCGGTCTGGTTTATACCCCGGCGGAGGCCACCTCTCTTTTTGCCAACATCGCCACCAGCTTTCGCATCCCCAATGTAGACGAGTACGCGTTGGCCGACGACGATCTGAAACCGCAGGAGGGGTGGCATGCGGATCTGGGCTGGCGCCAGCGGTTTAAAAAATGGGCCGAAAGTTCGCTGACCCTGTTCTATTTTGAGATTGAGGACGAGATTTATTATGATCCCAACCTTCGCTTGAACCGTAACTACGATGATACCACCCAGCGCGCCGGGGTGGAGGTTGAGGTCCGCTTGCATCCTATGAAGACCCTGTCATTGTGGGGGAATTACACCTATACCTGGGCAAGGTTCAAGGACACCGGCAATGCTATTCCGCTGGTACCGATGCACCTGGCCAATTTCGGCGTTGAATGGCGGGTTATCGATTCGTTATTGTTGGCCCTTAAGGGGACCTACGTCGATGAAAAATACGATGGCAGCGACATCGACAACGACACCTTTGAAAAGATAGACGCCTATCAGGTGTTCGACGTCAAACTCACCTACAACTGGAAGAAAATCAAGATATTCGGCGGCGTGAACAACATCTTCGACGAACTGTATTCCACCATTGCTTTCAGTGAATTATATTACCCCATGCCTACACGCAATTTTTACGGCGGTGTGGAAATTCAGTTTTGATTAGGATCCGAGTGATGAAAAAAGAAGCCTTTTTTCTAATGGTTTTCGCCTTCTCGACCATTTCAGTAACACCTGCAGTGGCCGGACCATACCCGCCGGCGGCCGGACAGCCCGGAAGCGAGGCGGTATCGATGAACAGCTCCGAGTTTACGGCCTGGGCCACCGGCTATGTAGACTACCTGGTGGGCGCTGAAGTGGTTTCGACTTGGCGCGATCCTTCGAAAGCACTCGGGGCGGCAGTGGGCGATTCATTCGACATCGTCAGTCTCGGCCGCGGGGGAGAAATCACCCTGACCTTCGACCGGCCCATCACCAACGGCCAGGGGTGGGACTTTGCCGTCTTCGAGAATTCCTTCAGCGACACGTTTTTGGAGCTGGCTATTGTGGAAGTGTCCTCTGACGGTGTTACCTATGCTGCCTTTGACACCGATTCGCTGACGGCCAATCCGGTAGGCGGCTTCGGCGCGATAGAACCGTCCAACATCGACGGATTCGCCGGCAAATACCGCCAGGGCTTCGGCACGCCCTTCGATCTGTCCGATCTGGCGACCCAGCCGGAGGTGCTGTCCGGTGACGTTGACCTGTCGGCCATCACCCATGTCAGACTGCTGGACGTGGTCGGTGACGGCAGCGACTTCGACACCAGCGGCGATGTTATCTATGACCCCTATCCAACCTTTCAGAGCGCAGGATTCGACCTGGATGCAGTGGGCGTGCGCTATGAGCAGGGAGTGAATTCCCCGCCCGATGAACCGTCTCTCCTCTCGCCGGCCGATGGTGCGATGTCGGTGGCACTAAACGTGACGCTTCGTTCGAGCGGATTTACGGACCCGGACGCTGGCGAAGGCGACATTCATTTTCAGACCCGCTGGCAGGTGGCCACCGATGCAGCATTCAATACCAGTGTTCTCGATCTGACGAGTCCGGTGTCCCTGACCGAACTGCAGCTGTCTGAAGCCATTCTGGCGGCTTCGACACTTTATTTCTGGCGGGTGCAGTATTTCGACGGCAGAGGTGGCGTCTCACCCTTTTCGGCAACGTTTTCTTT
>JASFFF010000115.1:0-9401 GCA_050124445.1 Desulfosarcina sp. | reverse complement strand
CCAGATCGAAGGGTATGCGGGTCTCCACAAGATGGTGGACTTTATGAATGCCATAGTTCAATCCACCTTTCGGCTGCTGCTTAGGGTATTCCAAACGCCCTTCTGGTACGCCGGGGAAATTGGTACCCATCGGTTCGGTGACATCAACCACTTTTCGAGCGGAGAGCAGGGCCGTCAGGCTGCGCGACGCCTGGGCGTCGATTTCGGTCCATGCCTCGGCCGGAATGGGGGCCAGTTCTCTTTTTAAAATATCCATGTGTCTTCCTTTCCTTAAATGAAAGCGTAATTGGTATGCGTTGGGAGTTACCTTTTTAGACTGCCGATGCCCAAACCATAGGCCGTATTTCGACCGGCAGCTGCGCCTGATGTGTCGATGTTGCCGGGGACCTCGGGCAGTTCAATGCCCAGCAGTTTGGATTTTGCCTCTTCGAACAGCCTTCCGAGGGTTACCAGATCCGCCTCGGCAAAATGCTGTGCCGCCAGCGGGAAAATTTCCAACTCTTCCTCATCGAGATGGTGGTTGGTGTATTCTCCAAGGCCCTCAATCTTGATGGGAAAGTTCTCATGGTCTCTCGGGAAGCCGTCCGCATCCTTGAGAATGATCTCTATGATATGATGCTCGTTTACCGCCTCCAATGCATCGTGGCGAGCCGAGGATACTTTTTCGAGAAAATCGTAAAAGTACTTCTCTTCCATGGTATGGTGTACCACCAGATGCTGGATGTACTGCTCGAACAGGGCGGGATCGTTTTCAGACTGCTGATATAAATTTCTAAGAACGTTGTGGTGATTTACAAGGGCATCGACGATGTTCATAAAACCTCCATTGCAGGGTTGGGTTGTGAAATGAAGATGGGGTCTTCAAACAGTGCGCTGAAGTGTATCGGTCCGTTGATCCGCTGTCAATCCATGGATCGCAAAAACAACCGGCTGCTCGCCGCTTCGGATCGGCAGGCCAAGCCGCTTTTCGATCTGCTGCCGGCCAGCCGTCGGCCATTGCCATTGGGTCGGGGGATGCTTGACCGGCACCGGCGAACGCTTATGTTAAACCATAATTCCTGTTGTGGAGCAGCGCCCCCTCTTTCGGCAGGCATCAAGAATAATGTCACGGCGGGCACTGAAAAACGTGTGAGGACCATCAATGATCCAAAAGCGCACAATCGGCGTGATCGGTGCGGGAAACGTTGGTGTGGCAGTTGCCTATGCCATTTTTTTGCAAGCCATGGCCAGCGAAATCGTGCTGATAGACCAAAACCGCAAAAAGGCCGAAGGCGAAGCCATGGACCTAATGCACGGTCAGGCGTTTGTCGAAAAGACGAAGGTCCGTGCAGGTGGCTACTCCGATCTTGCCTCGGCTCAGGTGGTGATCATCACCGCCGGGGTCGCTCAGCGGCCGGGGGAATCGCGCATTGATTTGCTCAACCGCAATGCGGCTGTGTTTCGGGATATCCTTAGCCAACTGCTGTCAAGCATCCATCTATAGGCGCAACGGTACGATGCAGGCAAGATGCATGTTAATACTCAGACGATAGAAGGGTCGCATCATGATGGATACCATTTTAAATGTGGTTTACGACACGACGACCGCACAACATTTCGGCAACCGGGAGAGCGCCTATCTGCCTTCCGACCCCCGATGGTTTCGCGAAAGCCTCTACCGCAACGCCAGCGGATACTGGTTTATAGCCGGGCAGGGCGGAAGCCGTTCGCGCTTCGCCGTCGAGAATTCAACCGATGGCCGTAACGGCTCGGCCGGTATCATTCCCATCGGCCATTCCCAGGCCATGCACTGGCTGGCCGAAACTGGCAATGAAGCTGTGCTGCGCGATCTGTTTTTGGAGGAAAAGGCCTACCTTCAAAGCGAATTCGATCTGAACTGGTAGTGGATAAGCCTTCATGCCAACCAGTCGTCCGCTGCTTGAATTAACCCCATACGGGCTGTATTGTCCGCACGGTGGGTTTTATATCGACCCCTGGAAACCGGTCGACCGCGCGGTGATCACCCATGCCCATGCGGATCATGCGCGTGCGGGCAGCCGCTGCTACCTGGCGTCTGAGCCGAGCGGGGCCATTCTCAAACACAGACTGGGCCAGCAGATACGCCTGCAACTGCTCGACTATGGTGAGCGGATTGATCTGGATGGGCTGAAATTGTCCCTTCACCCGGCCGGTCACATCCTGGGGTCCTGCCAGGTGCGCCTCGAGGCCGGTGGTCAGGTGTGGGTGGTTTCCGGTGATTACAAAACCGGTGCGGACGCCACCTGCAGTGCATTTGAGCCGCTTGCCTGCCATACCTTCGTGACTGAGTCCACGTTCGGCCTGCCGGTATTCAACTGGCCATCACAACCGGTGATTCTGGCCGATATCAACAATTGGTGGCGATCCAATCGCGACCAGGGGGCAACCAGCCTTTTGTTCGCCTACGCCCTGGGAAAGGCGCAGCGTGTCCTATCCGGCTTGGACGCTTCCATCGGGCCGATTTTCACCCACGGCGCGGTGGAGACGATCAACGCCTGCTACCGGCAGCAAGGGATCACACTGCCCCATACCCGTCCGGTGAGCGCCATCAGTGATCCGGGCCAATTCAAGGGGGCCATGGTGATTGCGCCGCCCTCGGCCAATGCCGGCGCCTGGACGCGACGATTCAAGCATCTATCACGCGCCTTCGCTTCCGGGTGGATGCATATTCGCGGTCATCGTCGCCGGCGTGGTGTGGATCGTGGTTTCGTCTTGTCGGACCATTGCGACTGGCCAGGACTCAACCGGGCCATTGCAGAGACATCGGCCGAAACGGTCTGGGTCACCCATGGGTATGCGTCTGAATTGGTGCGCTGGCTGACCGATCAAGGAATGGATGCACACGTCGTTGCGACCCGGTTCAACGACGAAATCGATGATCAGTGACACCCGTGACCTTTATAGTAGAAGCGATGGTAGCCCATGCAGCGCTTTGCCCAACTGTTCACCCGTCTGGATGAAACCACCAGCACCAATCGAAAAATCGCCGCATTGGTGGATTATTTCGGTCAGGCACCGCCGGCGGACGCCATCTGGGCGGTTCACTTTTTGACCGGCCGCCGGCCCAAACGACTGATCCCGACCCGCAAGCTGAGGCAGTGGGCAGCCGAGCTGGCAAGGATACCGGATTGGTTGTTTGACGCCTCCTATGACCTGGTCGGGGATCTGGCCGAAACCATTGCCCTCGTGCTGCCCGCCGAGCCGACCCCCAGCGACCTGCCGCTGCACAAATGGGTCGAAGAACGGCTGCTGCCGCTGAGCAACAAAGACGAGGATGCGCAGCGTCGGGATGTGATTGCCGCCTGGCATGCCCTGAACACCTCGCAGCGATTTGTTTGGAACAAATTGATCACCGGTGGTTTTCGTGTCGGGGTGTCACAGAAGCTGGTCGTGCGTGCCTTGTCTCAATTCAGCGGGGTCGACGGGCCAGTGATCGCCCATCGGCTGATGGGGCATTGGCAGCCAACCGGCCACTTTTTTGATCAGCTTCTTTCCGAGGATACGGCCGATGCCGACATCAGCAGACCCTATCCCTTTTACCTGGCTCACCCCTTGGACGGCCGCCCGCAGGATCTGGGCTCGGTTGACGCATGGCAGATTGAGTGGAAGTGGGACGGTATTCGCGCCCAGGTCATTCACCGGCAGGGGGCCTGCTTCGTCTGGAGCCGCGGGGAGGAGCTGGTCAGCCAGAAATTTCCAGAAATCAGCGCCATGGCTGAGCACTTACCCGACGGGACGGTGGTTGACGGCGAACTGATCGGCTGGCGTGACAACTGTCCGCTGGATTTCGGTGCGCTGCAAAAACGCATTGGCCGCAAGAATGTCACCCGCGCCATTCGGGCCGCCGTTCCGGTTCGTCTACTGGCCTATGATCTGTTGGAGCATCAGGGACAAGACGTGAGGCAGCGGCCGCTGTCCTGGCGGGTGGCGGCCTTGAGCAGGCTGGTAGAATCCGTGGCGCATCCCGAACTGATGCGCTCGCCGACACTCGAGGCCGGTTCCTGGGAATCCCTGGTCGAAGCCAGGGCGCAGGCGCGCAAGCAGCGGGTCGAAGGCCTGATGCTAAAACGCCGCGATTCCGTCTATGGGGTCGGAAGAAAAAGGGGAGACTGGTGGAAATGGAAGGTGGATCCGTATCGGGTGGATGCCGTTTTGATCTATGCCCAGAGCGGTCACGGCCGACGCGCTGGTCTGTATACCGATTATACCCTGGCCGTTTGGGACGAAGACCGTTTGGTGCCGTTTGCCAAAGCCTATTCGGGCCTGAGTGACAACGAGATACGACAGGTCGACCGATTCGTTCGCCGAAATACGATTGAACGCTTCGGGCCGGTGCGGTCGGTGGCGCCGGAACTGGTGTTCGAGATCGCTTTCGAGGGTATCCGCCATTCCAGCCGTCATAAATCCGGAGTGGCCGTCCGTTTTCCCAGAATTGCCCGTTGGCGCAAAGACAAGCCACCCCGGGAGGCGGACACCCTGGATACCATCAAGGCCCTGGTGGCGGTGGACCCATGAGCCAGAGCCCGCTGCAGAACGTCAACAGCTGGTTTCGATCCAACGGCTGGCAGCCCTTTGCCTTTCAGAAGCGCTGCTGGACGGCCCATGCCCAGGGAAAAAGCGGGTTGGTTCATGCCCCCACCGGGATCGGTAAAACCTATGCCGCCTGGTTGGGGCCCGTGATGGCCTGGATGGGTCGCAGCCGAACCAACCACGACCCGCCGCCTATCCAGGTGTTGTGGTTGACGCCGCTGCGCGCGCTGGCGGCAGATACCTGCGATGCCCTGCGCCTGCCGCTGCGCCAACTGGACCTGCCCTGGACAGTCGAATTGCGCACCGGTGATTCGCCTGCGTCGCTCAAACGCCGCCAGAAGACCAGGCTTCCCAGTGCCCTGGTCACCACGCCGGAAAGCCTGTCGCTCATGCTCTCCTACCCAGAATCGAAACGCCTGTTCAAATCGCTCTCCTGCGTGGTTGTTGACGAATGGCATGAACTGATCGGCTCCAAGCGCGGCGTTCAAACCCAGTTGGCCCTGGCTCGCCTGCGCCGATGGAACCCCTTGCTTCAAACCTGGGGCCTGTCGGCCACCATCGGTAACACCGACGCGGCCAAGCGGGCCCTGTTGGCTGCTTCCGAAACCGGTGGGGTGCTGATCAAAGGCCGGACACCGCGCCAGCTCGATATTCAGACCATCATTCCGCATCAGATGGCGCGTTTTCCCTGGTCGGGTCACCTGGGCCTCAATCTGTTGCCGCAGGTGGTCGCGGTCATTGAACGCTTCGAAAGTACATTGGTTTTCACCAATACGCGTTCACAAACCGAGACCTGGTACCAGGCCATCCTTGACCGGCGTCCGGATTGGGCCGGGATCATGGCCCTGCACCACGGTTCGTTGGACAAAGGCACCCGGCGAACCGTAGAGGCGATGCTGCGCGAGGGGCGGTTGAAATGTGTGGTGTGCACATCCAGTCTCGATTTGGGGGTCGATTTTTCACCTGTGGATCACGTTCTGCAGATCGGCAGCCCCAAGGGCATCGCCCGCCTGATGCAGCGTGCCGGCCGCAGCGGCCATCAACCGGGCCGCACGAGCCGCATCACCTGCGTGCCGACGCACGCCTTCGAACTCATTGAGATTGCTGCTGCACGCCGTGCCATTGCCAACGGCTCACTTGAACCGCGGTTGCCGATCATGCAGCCGCTGGATGTGCTGGCCCAGCATATGGTCAGCGTCGCCCTGGGAGGTGGATTCAAGGCGGACGACCTGTTTGCCGAAGTGAGATCGACCTTTGCCTATCACAGCCTTTCGCGCCGCAGATTCGACTGGGTCCGGCGATTCGTCACAACCGGCGGTAGCACCTTGGGGGCCTATCCGGAATACACCCGCGTGGTTCGCCGTCGGCATGGCTATCGTGTCGAAAACCAGACCATCGCCCGCAGGCACCGCATGAGCATCGGAACCATCACCAGTGATGCAGCCATTGGTGTCAAATACATGAATGGCCACCGCCTGGGTTCCGTCGAGGAGCGTTTCATATCACGCCTCAAGCGGGGCGACCGATTCCAGTTTGCTGGGCGGACGCTCGAGTACGTAAGAATCAAGGATATGACCGTATGGGTGCGCAAAGCCACGGGCGCCCCCGGGCGCGCCCCTCAGTGGTTGGGCGGGCGCATGCCGCTCTCTTCGGAACTGGCCGGGTCGGTGCGATTCATGCTGCACCGTGCGGCCAGCGGCCGCTATGACAGCCCTGAAATCGCAGCCTTGAAACCAATTTTGGCGCTCCAGTCGCGCTGGTCGGTCGTACCGGGCAAAAACGATATTCTGGTTGAAACCTGGCAATCGAAAGATGGCTGGCACCTTTTTGTCTATCCCTTCGAGGGCCTGTTGGTCAACGAAGGCCTGGCCACCCTGGTCGGCTATCGCCTGACGCAGCAGACACCGGTGACCTTTTCGATTACGGCCAACGACTACGGTTTCGAGCTGCTTTCCGATCGTCCCCTGTCGCTGCCAAAGGATGCCTTCAAGCGCGTGTTTCGCCCGACGCAGTTGATGACCGACATTCTGGCCAGTCTGAATGCGTCCGAGATGGCCCGGCGTCAATTCCGGGAGATTGCGCGGGTGGCCGGGTTGGTTTTCCAGGGCTACCCGGGAGGCCGACAGAAAAGCAGCCATCAGCTTCAGGTCTCCAGCAGTTTGCTGTACAATGTTTTCCAGCGCTATGACCCGCAAAATCTGCTTTTGAAACAGGCCACCGAGGAGATAATGGACCGCCAGCTCGAGTACCGCCGACTCAAGGGTGCCTTGGAGCGATTGTCCGTCGGCAACCTGCGCGTGCTGACCACCGACCATCCAACCCCGCTGGCATTCCCGATCCTGGCCAGCCGCCTGCGTGCAACCCTCAGTTCGGAAAAACTGGCCGACCGCATCCAGCGGCTTCAGATTCGCCTCGAGAAGGCTGCCGGGCCCGTTTCACCAATGCAGCCGGGATCGCTATGATGCGGTGGCAGGTATCGGCGATTATCGACGGGATACAGACACCCTTATTTGGATGGGATGGCGCCATGCGCGGATCGCAAACGATTGCCTTAAAAGACCAGCAGGTAAGCCTGCTTCCCCAACGCCTGGTGTTCTGGCATGATCGAAACATGCTTATCCTGGCAGACCCCCATTTCGGAAAAGCGGCCGCCTTTCGCCGATCTGGCCTCGCCATTCCAACGGGCACCTCTGCCCATGACCTGCAGCGGCTCTACCAGGCGATCGACGCCGTCGGGGCCACCAGGATACTCATTTTGGGAGATTTGATGCACGCACCCGGGATCTCAAGCCACGGTTTGACGGCCCGCATCCACCGGTGGCGAAAAAAACGATTGGATATCGAATGGTTGTTGGTTCGGGGCAATCATGATCGATGCGGCGACGAAATGATCGATGCATTCGGGTTTCAAAAAGTCGTTGAACAGTTGGTCTTAGGGCCGTTCACCTTTATCCATAAACCCGAAATGCGTTCCGGCACCTATGTCGTCAGCGGACATCTGCACCCGGCGGTGCAGCTGGCAGGACCGGGGGGGCAACGTGAACGGCTGCCCTGTTTTTATCTTGGGCGCGGACATGCCATTTTGCCGGCATTTGGTAGCTTTACGGGTCACGCCGCCGTACGCCCACGCGGCGAGGACCGTGTTTATGCCATTGCTGACGAGCGCGTCATCATCCTGTGAGGCCCACACAGCAAACGCATCAACGCCGCGCACAGCCGCTAGCGGCATAAACGGGCACTACCGGTTCATGGCTGCCTGGATGCGCATGTATTCACCCAGGTTGTCCATGGTCACCAGGCCCACCAGCCGATCTCCTTGAACCACTGGCAGGGTATGGCAGGCACAGGATTTAAGTTTGGCAAATGCCGATTCGAGCATATCCAACGCGTCGACGGAAACAAAATCCGTTTGTGCCGCCGAGGCCACGGTTGGGTGCTTGTCCTTTTCCGACAGGGCCCTCAGCAGATCGGACTGGGTCAAAATTGCGTCCAGGCTGCCATTGCGCATGACCGGAAAGTCCTTCTGGGATCCGGCCAGAGTCAGTTCGACGGCCCGGTTCAGGCTGTCATCCGGGTGAAGGGTTTTGAAATCGCTGATCATGGCTTGTTGAACCGGGATCCCTCCCAGGGCCGACTTAAATTGGACCATGCTGGCTTCCTGCGCTGCGCCGATCCATACAAACAGGGCGATAAAGAGCAGAAAGGGATTGTAGAACAGGCCCACAAGACCAAAAAGGACGGCCATGCCTTGACCGATGGAGGCGGCAATGTGCGTCGCACGGCTGTAGGGTTGCCTGGTAGCCAGAATGGCACGCAGGACGCGCCCCCCGTCCATGGGAAAAGCGGGTATCATGTTGAATACGACCATGAATATGTTTACTGCCAGGATGCGTTCCAAAAACGGTCCCGTGGTCGGCGTCAGGGTTTGCACGGGCACAAAGGATGCAAACACCGTCAGCCATACAAACAGGACAACGGCGATAATCACGTTGACTGCCGGCCCGGCCAATGCGACCCATAATTCCTGCAGGGGATCGCTGGGCAACCGTTCCAGTCGCGCCACGCCTCCAATGGGCAGCAAGATGATGTCACGCGTCTTGATGCCATAGCGTCTGGCCATCAGGGCATGGCCGAATTCATGCAGGATTACGCACAAGAAAATGGCCAAAATGAAGGTCACCCCCGCCAAGACGGCGGATATGCTTTGCCCCTGACGCCAATGCACCATGGCCACCCACAGGATAAGCAGGAGGAAGGTGAAGTGCATAAAAACATCTATTCCGGCGAAGCGTCCGATTTTAAGGGACCATCTCATTGGTCGACTCCTTTCCCAATAACGAACTTTATTATTCGCAGTTCGTATTTACATTGGTAACTGTGCTAACTTAATCAGTGACCCCCAACAAAGGCAATGTGAGCCATATAATTGCAAGGCGAGAGTTAAAAACTACCTGTTTTATGGATCGGGTGTTTGATACCGATGGGATACACTAACCGTTGACCCAAAATGAAAGGAGATGCGCATGGACTTAACCACGCAGTATCTGGGATTAACCCTCGACAGCCCCATTGTCGCCAGCAGCAGTGGATTGACCGACTCGCCAAAAAAGGTGAGCAAACTGGAACAAAGCGGTGCCGGAGCGGTGGTCCTTAAATCGATTTTCGAAGAAGAGATTGTCTTTGAGCATGAAGATATCATGCAAGAAGCAGAATCGGCCGGAGTCGACCTGGATCAGTTTGATTACTACGATTTTCACCTGAGGGGCAAAAAACTGAACGCATATGCCGACTTGATCAAAGAATGCAAGGCGGCCGTCTCGATTCCGATTATCGCCAGCATCAATTGCGTGTAT
>JASFFF010000114.1:0-9407 GCA_050124445.1 Desulfosarcina sp. | reverse complement strand
TCGATGATGGCGCCACGTTGAGCATGGCCGATAAGCGCATCGCCTTTTCCACAGACACCTATGTGGTCGATCCCATCTTCTTCCCCGGCGGGTGCATCGGCGATCTGGCCATCAACGGAACGGTTAACGATGTGGCCATGTGTGGCGGCCAACCCCTTTATATGAGTGTCGGCATGATCATCGAAGAGGGTTTCCCCATGCGGGATCTGGAAAAAGTGGTTGCCGCCATGGCACGTGCTGCCGATTTGGCCGGTGTGAACGTGGTTACCGGTGACACCAAGGTGGTTCCCAAGGGCGCTGCGGACAAATTGTTCATTAACACCTCGGGCCTGGGTATTATTGCCGAAGGGATTCATGTCTCCGGCAGCAACGCACAGCCAGGGGATGCCATAATCATTAGCGGCAGCATGGCCGACCATGGTGCGACCATTTTGACCCAGCGGCAGGGATTGGCATTTGAGTCAGATCTTAAAAGCGATTCGGCTCCCTTGAATCACATGGTATCGGACCTGTTGGCCAGCGGGTGTGATGTTCACGTATTGCGGGATCCCACCCGAGGCGGTGTGGGAACAACGCTCAATGAGATCGCGGTGCAATCACACGCGGGGGTGCGCATTTACGAAGACCGCTTGCCGGTAAAGCCCGAAGTGGCTGGTATTTGTAACCTGTTGGGTTTCGACCCTCTGTATGTGGCCAATGAAGGTAAACTGCTGGCGTTTGTACCTGCCGCTCAGGCCGATGCGGCGCTGGGCGTCATTCAACAATCGCCATACGGCACTGCGGCGTGTATTATCGGTGAAACCGTTGACGATCATCCCGGCCGCGTCTTTATGAAAACCCGCATCGGCGGCGAGCGCATCGTAGACATGCTGACCGGCGAACAACTGCCACGCATCTGTTGACGGACAGGCCAAAGGCCCCCTATCGTCGTTGGGCCGCATCTCTCTTTATGTGGGACTATTGCCTGTATACCGCGTTGCCCGGTATTCGAAAGCCATGATCTCGATCCACCGCAGACGATCTTGGTTGAAGCCACTTACGATTGCATGACATGTTATTTTTCCGTTTTTTCAAACCCAAACGAATTACCTGCCTCGTCCTGATGATGACGACGGCGTTGTTGTTCGTCGCATGCCAATCGAAACGGGAGCTGCGGCTCTCCGGAAAGACCATGGGTACCTTCTACCACGTCACGGTGGTGGCCGGCTGGTTGACCCCGGGCGACGATTTACGGCGTCAGATTGACCATCGCTTGACGGTCATCAATAAAAGCATGTCCACCTACGATGCGCACAGTGAGATCAGCCGATTCAATGCCTTGCGAACCGTGAATCAACCCTTTTCAATATCCGACGATTTGCAGCGGGTATTGCAGGTGGCCGCCGAATTGCACCGGTTGACCCAAGGCGCCTGGGACGGGACGCTGGACCCGCTGGTCAACCTGTGGGGGTTCGGTCGCCATGGGCCCACAACGCGTATTCCAGACGAGATTGAGATCCACCAGGCGCTGGCGCATGTCGGGTTTGATCAAATTCACCTGGACCCATCGGGTGCCATCTTTAAAAAAGATGTCGACCTGACCCTGGATCTGGCTTCTATCGCCAAAGGGTATGGGGTGGACGAGATTGCCCGATTGCTCGGAGACAGAGGGTTCACAGACTTCCTGGTGGAGATTGGTGGCGAAGTCTACGCCCGTGGCCGGCGCAAGGACGGCCATCCCTGGCGGGTGGGCATCAACCGCCCGGATAAACAGGCTGCGCGCGATGAGATCTACAAGGTGGTTTCCCTGACCGACAGGGCCATGGCCACTAGTGGTGACTACCGTATTTTTTTTGAGCGCGACGGGCGGACCTATTCGCACATACTTGACCCGCGTACGGGTCGACCGGTGAGCAACGGGGTGGTGAGCGCCACCGTTGTTGCGGCTAACTGCACGGTTGCCGACGGTTTGGCGACCGCCTTGATGGTCATGGGGCCTGAAAAGGGGTTGGCCCTGGTGGACCGATTAAGCGCAGTGGAATCGCTCATGGTGGTTCGCGGGTCGGATGGCACCCTCAGGGATTTTCCATCCCGTGGATTCGTTATCAATTGATTGGCTGTCTTCAAACCGGATGCCATACACCCGGTCACAACCGCAAGCATTTGCGCACGAAGGTGCTTTTGCCTTTTCGGCCGGTGGCCGGAAGTTCAAGCCTCTCGCCACTTGGGTAGCCGTTGACTCCCGGCTGTTTGTCTGTGGGCGTTGGTAAGGAACAATGGTAGTTGACAAGTGTGAACGGGTCATATAATTTGCCTAAATGGCATAACAATGCTCATGATATTGATAGGTTATCTATCTGTCCGAATTACTTTCAAGACCACGCGGCCAGGATGTGCGCACGCCGCCATCCTCGGCCCGGCAATCCAAAGGAAGGTGACATGTGGAAATAGCCGTTCTACTCAAACAGGTTCCGGCCACCGAATCATTGATTGAGATCGCCAACGACGGTACCTGCATCAAGACCGACGGTATCAATTGGGTCATGAATCCGTATGACGAAATGGCTGTCGAGGAGGCACTCCAGATTCGCGACGCCGTTGGCGGAGCGGTCACCGTCTTTTCGCTGGGACCGGAAAAGGCCGTCGAAGCCTTGCGCACAGCCTTGGCCATGGGGGCGGATAACGCCGTTCGCATCGATCCACAAGACAGCGTCTTGGACGGACTGGCCACGGCCAAGGTGTTGGCAGGGGAACTGAGAAAAGGGACCTTTGAACTAATTGTTGCCGGGCATCGTGCCGTGGATGACGACAATTTTCAGGTCGGACCGGCCGTGGCCGAATTCTTGGGTATTCCCCATATCTCCATGGTGATTGAACAGGAGATCAGCGATGGTACGATTCGCTGTACACGGACCATCGACGGCGGCACCCTGGTGCTGGAAACTGCGCTGCCGGCCTTGATTACCACCCAGCGTGGTCTCAACGAGCCACGCTATGCCAGCCTGCCGGGAATCATGAAGGCCAAGAAAAAGCCAATTGATACGCGCCCCCTGTCAGATACCGGAACCGACCCGGGGGCACGCATGGTCGAGACCATTGCCATGCAGCCGCCGCCCCAGCGAACGGGCGGCCGGATTATCGACGGTGAGACCGCAGCCGACAAGGCGGCGGCGCTGGTTCGGGCCCTGCGGGAAGAGGCCAAAGTCATCTAATCGTATACCTCGTTTCACGTCCGTTGCAAGGCTAGCCAAGACCAACGCGAATCGCGCCTGGCATCGGTCGGTCGATACCCGATTGAAAAACCGTTTATACGCGGGTCAACCAAATAGGGAGAGCAAATCATGTCACAGGCAATACTGGCCATTACCGAACAGGTAGACGGTGCATTTAAAAATATTTCCTTCGAAGCCATCTCTACGGCACGGGCAATTGCCCAATCGACCGGAGGGGCGCTGACCGCCGCGGTCATGGGCACCGGGGTCGAAACCTTTGCCGGGCAGACCGCTGAATACGGGGCCGACCGGATCTTGCTGGCTGATCACGAAGCGCTGAAAGAAGGTCTTCCAGATGCCTATATCCAGGCGGCGGCTCAACTGGTGGCCAAATGCGATCCGGCCGTGATCGTTATCGGCGCCTCGGCAGTGGGCAAGGATATCGCCGCACGACTTTCTGCACGTCTGAACGCCCCGCTGGCCATGGATTGCGTTGGGGTTCGCGTTGACGGCGACCAGGTAATTGCCACCCGTCCCATGTACGGTGGCAAGGTGTTGGCGGACGTGAGCCTGACAGGTAGCCCGGCAATCGTGGCCATTCGACCCCGTGCCATGACTGCGACAGCCGCACAGGGTGCCGGAGAGGTGGAAACGGTGGATATCCATGTAGATGGCACCACATTGAAATTGATCGACAGGCAGATGGAGAGCGGCAAGGTTGAGTTGACCGAAGCGGACGTGGTGGTGACCGGCGGACGGGGCATGGGAGGTGACGACTTTGCCGTTGTGGAGGCACTGGCCAATGCCCTTGAGGGTGCCGTCGGGGCTTCCCGTTCCGCCGTGGACGAGGGTTGGCGACCGGTTACCGATCAGGTGGGACAGACCGGGAAAGTGGTGGCGCCCAACTTGTATATCGCCTGCGGTGTTTCCGGGGCCATTCAACATTTGGCCGGCATGGCCTCTTCGCGGGTGGTGGTGGCCATCAACAAGGATCCGGAAGCGCCAATATTCTCCAAATGTGATTTCGGCATCGTGGGAGACCTGTTCGAGATCGTCCCGGCGGTTACCGCGGAGATTGAGAAATTGAAAGGCTAATCACAAATATTGTACAATGACAGATACCCAAATCTGAGGTTTGCTTCTTCAATTGTGATTTGAAACCAAATGTGTGAATAAGGCCGCCTTGATTCCTCGGGCGGCCTTTTGACTTTTCATGGGGTTGCTGGTAGATGATCCCGACGTGCATGCTTCCTTGTTGAATGTGATTGAAAAACGATTCGCCCTCGCATCCGATGTGTCGGCGATCGGGTCGATGCCATGCAATTATACATTGAAAGTCTGGGCTGTGCCCGCAATCAGGTGGACAGTGAAACCATGGCCGGCGAACTGAACCAGGCCGGTTGGTCGCTGACCGCCGATCCGGCGCAAGCCGCTGTGATTGTCGTCAACACCTGCAGTTTTGTGGAATCGGCTGTCGACGAGTCCATCGACACGATCCTCGAGTTGGCCCGCTTTAAAAAACAGGGGCGCTGTCAACGGCTGATCGTAACTGGCTGTCTGCCGGAACGATTCCGCGAAGCCATTGTCGACGCGCTTCCCGAGGTGGATCAGTTTTTGGGCACCGGTGCGTTTTCCCGTATTGGCGACGCCGTATCCGGTGACTTGGGCACCCCCTGTTTGCTGCCGGATCCGGATCGTATCGCGGTCGGTCAATCCCTGGTGCGGCAACGGACGCAGTCCCATGCCGCCTACCTGAAAATCGCCGAGGGCTGCAATCGCCGCTGCACCTATTGTATTATCCCCCGTTTGCGGGGTCGTCAAAAGAGCCGTTCACTGGAACAGATCCTTGAAGAAGCCCGTAGGCTTGTTGCCGGCGGTGTCAAGGAACTCAACCTGGTATCCCAGGAGACCACCGCTTATGGTCACGATTTGCCGGGTCCGCTGTCTTTGGAAACCTTGCTTTCCCGATTGGCAGACATGGCTGACGACGTATGGGTCCGCTTCTTATACGGCCATCCAGAGAGCCTCACGGATCGAATGATTGAAGCCGTTGCCGCTCACAGCAACCTGTGTCCTTACTTTGACCTGCCCATTCAACATGTTGCCCCCAGGATACTAAAAAGGATGGGCCGCAACTATGACAAGGATCTGCTGTGGGATCTGTTTGCACGCATCCGCAAGCGTGTGCCTGAGGCTGCCATTCGCACCACGCTTATCGTCGGCTTTCCTGGCGAAACGGACGCCGATTTCGAGGAACTGCTGGATTTTGTCAAACAGGTCCGCTTCGACCACTTGGGCGTTTTTACCTATTCCGATGCCGACGATTTACCTTCTCATGGGCTGACCGAGCACGTGCCGGCAACAGATGCCCAGATGCGTTACGATGCCCTCATGGCAAGTCAGATGCAGATTTCGGCTGATGCGCTTACATCCATGATTGGCATGACCATGCCGGTGCTGATCGAGTCGTCCGCAGAATTGGGTTTATACGAGGGACGCTCCATGCACCAGGCCCCCGAAGTGGACGGCATTACCTATGTCAGGACACGACCTGATTCACCAGGGCTGACCGTTGGTCAACCCGTGACGGTAAAGATAACTGAGACGCTGGCCTACGATCTTATCGGAAAGACCCCATGACCGCTCGGCTGAAACAGAAAATCGTGGACGCCGTCAGCAATGATTTGGCGGCGATTGAAGCGGAACTGGCCCTCAATCTGAACCCCTATTTCGAACTGGTGTCAAAAGTTGCCGGACATATCTTGTTTGCCGGGGGGAAACGTCTCAGGCCGCTGTTGATGGTCCTGTGTGCCCGGCTGTGCGGTTATTCCGGCGGTCAGGCGGCGCGGTTTTCCACCATTTTTGAATACCTGCATGCAGCTACGCTGCTGCATGACGATCTGGTGGACGGATCCGATATGCGTCGGGGCCGGAAGGTGGCCAATCAGGTATGGGACAATCCGACCGCGGTTCTTACCGGAGACTTCCTTCTGGCTCGTGGACTCTCCATTGCCGCGGACACCGGGTTGAGTGAGGTGATTCGAACCATCGCCGGAATCACCGAGAACATGTCCCAAGGCGAAATCCGCCAGTTGGAAAAGAAAGGTGATATTTCCCTTACTGAAGACGCCTACATGGAGGTGATCCGCTGCAAGACCGCCGTGTTGTTTCAGGGGGCCTGTCGAACGGGCGCCCTGGTGGCGGCGGCAAAAAATGGCCAGGTGCAGGCATTAGGTGACTACGGCTACCATTTGGGACTGGCTTTCCAAATGGCTGACGACCTACTGGATTACACCCAGGATCTCGCCAGCCTTGGTAAACATCCCGGTGCCGATTTGCGGGAAGGCAAACTGACCCTGCCCCTGATACACGCTCTTTCCAGGGCTCCTGAAAGGGACCGCAATGAGATGATTGCCATCATAAAGAACAGCCGCTTCAGTCGTGCCGATTTTATCTCTCTGGTAGAGATGCTGGAATGCCACGGCGGCATCGCTTATACGCAAGATCAGGCGGGAAGTCATATCCAAGCGGCCAAAACGGCCCTCCGCCCGTTTGGCAATCATCACACGCGCGAGGTGCTGACGGACATTGCGGATTACGCTCTGGTTCGTAGCGGGTAGTAACCGGATACGAGATAAACCGACCACCCTGTCGAGATACCAATGCTGCATTGTCTGCTCGGTACTCGGCGGACTGAGCAGGAGAGATGCATGACCCATCACAACACGCTAAAAATAGGGATAACCGTTATTGGTCTCACTTTTTGCCTGGCGCTTGTGGCCACGAGCAGCCACGGCAAAAGCGAGCAACTGGTGAAACAGTTGAACGTGCTCGGTACAGCCGTGATTCATCAAAACAACATGGTTGATGGACGACAGAATGCGGTAAACGATGCCTTGGTTTCCGCGGTGGGTCAGGTCGTTGTGGAGATGCTAACCGGTGAAACGGTGGTTCGCCGATTCAAACTCATCAACGACGGTATCTTGTCCCAGAAGGATAAATATGTCCAGAATTACCGGGTGTTGACGGAATCCCTGTCCGGAGCCACGATCATAACGCTGGTGCAGGTTGACGTTGCCGTGGAACGGGTCAGCCGGGACCTGTCCCGTTTGGGGGTGGCCCTAGCAGATGCCGTTTATCCGCGGATCCTATTTATGGTGGCCGAAAAAAATGTGATCGATGCCGAGTTCGTCTACTGGTGGGGAAACACCCGTCTTCAGCAGCGGACCATTGGTGAAGGCGCCATGGTCGAAACCCTTCAGGCAATTGGATTTGAAATTATCGATCCGCCTGACCTAAGCGCCCCCTTGGGTCTGCCGGTGAATGCTTCCGAGGCCGACCTACTGGCCTTGGCAAAACGCGTGGATGCAGATGTGGTGATCCATGGCAACGGCACCGCCATACCTGCTCCCAATACCCTGGGCGGCGCGGTTGTTGCTTTCGAGGCGGTCGTTGATGCACAGGCAATCAATGTGCGAACAGGCCGGCCCATCGGACGAACGCGCCAGAAAGCGGTGGTTTCCGGTCAGGATGCCTTTTATGGAGGCCGAGAGGCCCTTTCCGGTGCCGGGGCATTGGCTGCGGAATCGTTGGCACGAGAGATCATGATCGCCTGGCAAGAGGAGCAGGACCGCAGTGCGCTTATCGAGGTGGTGGTAGAGGGCACCGGGGGGCATATCGCCAGTTTCGTGCGCTTGCGTAAGGCCATTGCCACGCTTTCTGGTGTTAAGGAATTGAAGATGCAAGAAATGTCTGCCGACCAGGCCACCATGGCCGTCAATTACCAGGGAAGCACCCGTTCTTTGGCCGATGCGCTGCTGCTGAAGACCTTCACGGGCTTTGGTATCGATATCTATAAGGTAGCCGAAGAGGCGATCCACATTCGCCTGGTATATCAGTGATCGGGAATGGGCGATGCCAACCAATTTTCTTGACAGGTCAAAAAACTGGTGATAATTGGGTCACTTCACGTAGGCACGTAGCTCAGGGGGAGAGCGCTTCCCTGACACGGAAGAGGTCGTTGGTTCAAATCCAATCGTGCCTACCAGCCAATTCAAGGGTTTACGGTATCTGCCGTAAGCCCTTTTATTCGATTTCCGCCTTTACGAAACCAAATTGTAATCATATCCCGTATTTTCAAAGCAAGTCCTTTCCTTTTTAGTGGCTAACGTATACCCCCAATAACCTCGGGTAATTTTTGAAACCCTTACCGTTCGGCAGTTACCATTTTTGCCCGATCGCATTGTTGTGCGTTGTTATTTTCCAAGGATGATTCCTTTTGATCATTATAAATCACTATAATATTTATAAATTTAATTAAAAATGAATTGATATCCTATGTTGGCATTATAGTTGCTGATCCATATTGTAACGGTAAAGGGCAACAGCGTTTAGCGCCGAGCTCTTAGCTGAAATCCCCCGAAAAAGGCAAAGCACCTGAAAAGGTGTGACGCAAAGCCACTACCTAATTCCGGGTGACCGGAAATGGCAGCAGGGTTGCCGGGCGAGCACAGCATCTCTCATGTTTGCTAATGATCGCACGGTATAAGCAAACTTGGGAGATAGCGCATTGACAGGCAACAATCGACCTTTACTTGGCGTCCTTCTTTCTGTCCTCACCATCATCATCTCCGTAGCAACCTCGGCTTTTGGAGCCAATGTGACCCTGCGCTGGGATGCCAACAATCCGGCTCCCGAGGGCTACCGGGTCTTCGCCCGCGAAAGTGGCCAACCTTACCATTACAACCATCCTATCTGGGAGAGCAATCAAACCACCTGCACCCTGATCGGCCTGACCCAAGATGTTACTTATCATTTTGTGGTGCGTGCCTTTGACGGCAATTTAGAAAGTGCTGATTCTCGGGAAGTTTCCTACGTTGCGAACGCACCAAGCGCCAACCAGGAGCCATTGGTGGACCCTGGGCAGAATCAGACGGTTTATGAAAGGGCAATGGTGGTTCTTGACGGATCCGGTTCCGTGGATGTCGACGGCACCATCACTGCCTACAGCTGGGTACAGATGGCAGGCACACCAATCTCTTTGAAGCATTCTAGCGCCGCTCAGGCATCATTTACCGCACCGGTGGTCGGGATGACGGGTGAGACGTTGCGTTTCCGCTTGACGGTCACCGATGATGCCGGCAACAACTCGGCTGCCACCACTACGGTGGATATACTCAAGTCGCCCAGTACCGATGTGGATGGCGACCATGTGCC
>JASFFF010000113.1:0-9442 GCA_050124445.1 Desulfosarcina sp. | reverse complement strand
TGCTATCATCATCGTCAGATAATTGCAATTCACTGTGGCAACTGCCGCGTTCAGGTCAATGGTCCCCTTTGTTCCCATTCATGCATCGTACTTACCACTGCTGGCCACTATTGGTGGTGGATGATGGTACCCACATGTTCACCATTCATGGCCCGGGTGATGTTGCCTGGGACCGTTCCGTTGATGATTTGCACCCGTTCGATGACCTCGCTGTTTTGGATGATGTCGAGGCAGGGGCGCTCGATAACCAGGTCATCGAGGTTTTTTCGGATCAGATCCCTGGCGCCGATCTCGGGTATGAACGCGGCGTCGGGCTGTTTCTTGGGATCGGCCGTGTAAAGACCGTCTTCGTCCTTGACGAACAAGACGGTCTTGGATCCCAGCAGGTCGGCCAAAATGACCAGGCCAACATCGGTGCGATGGATGGGGATGCGTCCGGCTTCGGGTTTGATGGCAAAGTAGTCGTAAGGCGGCATGCCGTGCATGACCGGGATGATGCCCTCGGCAAAGTAGGTCGGCAGCTTGACAATATCCGAGTGGGACATTTTTATACCACCCCAGGGAGAGAGCAGGGTGGCAACCATGAGGGCATTCTGCTCGGAAATCATGCTGCCGAACTTGGCGATGATGCCGGTAGGCATGCCCATCTCCAGCCCAATGGTATAGATATGGCGGCTGCGCGTCCCGCCGCCGGTGGTTATCACCATTTTGTGGCGCTGACGGTTTTTTACGATCTCTTTCAAGATGGCGGGCAGCGCCTTAACACCCCGGTCGCAAATGGATTGACCGCCGATCTTCACCACGGCCACATCCGGATAAAGCCGCTTTTGAGGAGCGGGCTTCAAACCGTCGATGAAGGCCTTACTGACTAAACTTTCGCCCATGAGTCGGCTCTTGACATGCAGTCGTTTACCGTCTTTATCTCTGACTAATGGCATTCCTTCTCCCAAACTTGTCCCTATTTGTGCTTACCTTTGCCTCCGCCGCCCTTCAATTCGATCAATTTTGCGCCAACAGCGGTGGCCAATTGTTCAAGCTCGCTCCTGCGAAGATGGTCAGCATACACCTTGAGGTCCATGCCGGCCACCGCTGCAATCCTGAAGCGCGGTGTCTTGGCACCGTCCTTGACCTTCTGCCGTTCACGAAAGAAAATTTGTCCGCTCATGTCCGTCTCCTGTAATTGCTGGGGTTTTGGCAGCGCTGTTTCCTGCAATGGTAAGACACAAAAGAGGCCGTGTAAAGATTTGGAAAAACGTGATTTTTAAACCCCAATTGAGCGGAAACAAAATGGAGAAAGCCTGTAAAAGCGCAATCGGCGTTAACGTATGGACAACGATGATTATGCCTATGGCGCCGAATCGTCTCCTGGTGGTGTCATTTCCCGTCTGCACCCAGCTTGGGTGCAGCGTATGCGGTCGGCGTTAGGACAAACTGCCGGTGCAAAATTGGTTCTTGACCATTATACTGGCATGTCGTTAGATAGATGCTACACGTGTTCCTTTCAGCAATGTCTCAATCGGGCACAACGCGCTGGCCTTTTCCCCGTAACCACCGCAGGTCTAAAACCGTGTAACCGCTCTATCCGACGAGGGACCCTCAACCAGGAGGATGCTCATGAGATACGTGATTATCGGCAACGGCATCGCCGGCGTATGCGCCGCCGAGGCGATCCGATCCGTGGCCCCTGACGGCGATATCACCATGATTGGCGATGAGACCTTTCCTCCCTATAGCCGGCCCATGATCAGCCACGTACTGGACGGTTCCCAGCCTCATGAGAAATTGCCCATTCGCTCCAACCGTTTTTACGAGGACCTGAAAATAACGCCCCTTCTGGGGCAGCGGGCCGAAAGCATCGACGTGGACGGCCGGCAGGTGGTATTGATGGACGGCACCCGCGTTGATTTCGATCGGCTGCTTATTGCCACCGGTGCCGATCCCCGACCGGTGAAGGCAGAGGGACTGGCGCACAATAATATTTTTTACATGCGCACCCAGGCACACGCCAGACAGCAAGTTGCTGCCCTGGACGGTGCCCGACGGGCCGTGGTTCTGGGCGGCGGTTTGGTGGGCTTCAAGGCGGCCTATGGGCTGCTCAAACGCGGTCTGTCGGTCACCATGTTGATTACTTCGGACTATCCCCTATCCATGCAGGTGGATGCGACCGCCGGACAGATGATCCTAGACGAATTGGTGCACCGCGGCCTGAAGGTGAGAGTCGGAACCAGTGTCGGCGCCTTCGAGGGCAACGGATCGGTCCAGGCCGCCGTTACCGATGCAGGCGATCGACTGCCCTGCGACCTGGTGATCATCGGCAAAGGGGTGCTGCCAGCCCGCGGCTGCATCCCCCGAGAGCGGATTGCCGTGGATCTGGGCGTGGTCGTGGACGACCGCCTCCGTACCAGTGAACCAGACATCTACGCCGCCGGCGATGTGGCCGAACTTGTGGACATTGCCCGGGACTGCCGATGGGTGAATGCCCTCTGGCCGGAGGCAGCTGCCCAAGGGCGGGTGGCAGGCCTCAACATGGCCGGCCGAACGATAGCCTATCCTGGCAGCCTCAGCCGCAATGTCATGCGCGTCTTCGGCCTGGATGTGCTTACCGTGGGCAACGCCAATCCGCGCAATGAGGAGAAATACCGCATCTATCAGAGGGGAGGCCCTGCCCGCGGCCAGTATCGCCGCCTGATACTCGACGGCGACCTGCTGGTAGGGGCGGTGTTGATCAACCACATCGAACAGGGTGGGGTGCTGCGGTCACTGATCGAAAATCAAGTGCCGCTGCGCTTGCCGCCCGAGTCGCTCTTGGCGCCCGGATTCAATTTTGGACGATTGTTGGGTTGAGTATGATTGGCAGGCGAGCATACCGGTTGCCTGATGGATACGAAGGCTTTGTATCCCAATCAAGATCGATGCCTGCGCACCCTGGGAAATTAAGTCAAACGGACGTTTGCGGGCGCTATGAGGGGTGGGGCCGGTAACGCAGATAGGTGAATGAATGCCAAAACGTCAAGTCAAAGGAGGGATCATGAAGCAAGTCGTTGTCCACCCGGAGCGATGTGTGGGCTGCATGCAGTGCATGCTGGCATGTGCGACCGCCCATTCCCGCAGCCTGTCATTGTTTGCGGCAACCCTGGAGACGCCCACGCCCAAGCCGCGGATTCACGTGGGTGCCGGCCGCTTCAACGAAGGTTTTCCCAACCGCTGCCGCCACTGCGACCCGGCGCCCTGCCAGGCCGCCTGTCTGGCAGGGGCTATCTACCGTCGTCCGAGCACGGCAAGCGTATTGATCAATCCTGATCGCTGCATTAATTGTGCGTCCTGCGCCATGGCCTGTCCCTATGGCGTCATTCGTTTCCACGAAGATCCCTTGGGCCCGACCGGGCACGCCATCGCTGTCAAATGCGACAACTGCAGTGCAAGGGTGTCCCAGGGGCAGATCCCGGCCTGTGTCGAGATCTGCAAGACCGGTGCCCTGACCTTTGAGGGACTGGATGTGGCCATGCGCCGCAAGACCCAGGATGTGGCCCGCAGCATGTCAGCCGATCCAGAAGGGGCGGCAGTTCCCGCCGGCGTGGCCTTGTTGACATCCGTCAAGCAAGCCGAACTGCGGCTCGGTGGCCGTTGAGATGAAGCGCTGTTCGTCCATCATTTGACCTGTTTTTAGGTTGGCATCCGATAAGGAGGAAACCATGTTTGATCCAAGAGAGAGTCTGTCGGTCACCCGTGATGGGGATCGGTTGTACGCCAAAGCGCAACAAGACGGTGTGGAAACGGTTTGGGAACGCCACGAGGCCCAGCAGCCCCAGTGTGGGTATTGTGATATGGGCCTATCCTGCCGCATCTGCGTCATGGGGCCCTGCCGGGTGGACCCCTTTGGAGAGGGGCCCCAGGCCGGTGTTTGCGGGGCCGATGCTGATATCATTGTGGCCCGCAATCTGTGCCGCATGGTTGCCGCCGGTGCTGCATCGCACTCTGACCACGGTCGTGATCTGGTAGAGGTATTGGCCGGTGTGGCTGACGGCAGTGCTACCGGCTACAAGATACGCGATGAAGCCAAGCTCAAGCGTCTGGCCGAAGAATACGGCCTGGCCACCGACGGCATGGAACCATTGGCCATGGCAGGGGAGCTGGCCCAGGCCATGATGGAAGACTACGGCATGCGCCAAAAGGCCATCAAGTTAGTCGACCGCGCACCCCAAAAACGACGGGAGGTGTGGGAGAAGTTCAATCTGGTTCCCCGGGGCATCGACCGCGAGACCTCGGAGATGATGCACCGCACCCACATGGGTGTGGACAACAACTGGCAGACCCTCTTGCTGCAGGCCATGCGCAACGCCCTGTCAGACGGATGGGGTGGATCCATGATTGCCACCGAAGTCTCTGATATCCTGTTCGGTGTGCCCACGCCGCGATCCACCGCGGTCAACTCGGGGGTGTTGAAAGCCGATCAGGTAAACATCGTGGTCCACGGGCACAATCCGGTGGTCTCGGAGATGGTTTCGCAGGCCTGTCAGTCTCAGGAGCTGTTGGACTTGGCAAAGGCCACGGGTGCCGGCGGCATCAACCTGGTGGGGGTATGCTGCACGGGCAACGAACTGCTCATGCGTCGGGGCATCGCCATGGCAGGCAACCACCTCATGACCGAGCTGATCCTCTCAACCGGCGCAGTTGACATGATGATCGTGGACTACCAGTGCATCATGCCATCGGTTGGCAAGGTCGCCGGCTGTTATCACACCAAGATGGTCAGCACCAGTGACAAGGCCCAGTTTCCTCATATGGAGCACCATGAATTCCATCCGCATAACGCCGAGAAGAAGGCGGTTGAGGTGGTACGCAACGCCGTTGAGAATTTTGCCAACCGGGACAAGGTCTTCATTCCCACCGAGCCGCAAGAGGCTGTCGGCGGTTTCTCGGTGGAAACCATCGTGGGCGCCTTGGGGGGCACGCCCGAGCCGCTCATCGAGGCCATCAAGGCGGGCAAGATCCGCGGAGCTGTCGGTATTGTGGGCTGCAACAATCCCAAAATCAAGCACGACTACGGTCATGTAACCCTAACCCGTCGGCTGATCGAAAACGACATCCTGGTGGTGGATACCGGATGTGTGGCCGTTGCAACGGCCAAAGCTGGTTACAAACTACCGGCAGCCGCCGATATGGCCGGTCCGGGACTGAAAGAAATATGCGGCGCACTGGGCATCCCCCCGGTACTGCACATGGGCAGTTGCGTGGATAACGTACGTATCCTTGTACTGGTATCGGCCCTGGCCGAGGCGCTGGGGGTAGACATCAGCGATTTACCCGTGGCCGGCTCGGCACCGGAGTGGTACTCGGAGAAAGCGGTGACCATCGGGGTCTATTTTGTAGCCTCTGGAGTGACCACCCACTTGGGACCCATGCCGCCCATCACCGGCAGCATAAACGTGGTCAATTTACTCACCGACGGACTCAAGGATGTTGTGGGGGCCACCTTCGCCGTTGAACCCGATCCGGAAAAGGCCGCCCTCTTCCTGCGTCAGACAATCGAAGACAAGCGTAAGGCCTTGGGGCTGGATGCCCGTGAGGTAAGCTGACCGCATGACGGGAATCCTTGAAGGGAGAAGTGCGATAAGTCCTTTTCGATTGGACGTGTAGAGGGCTGCATCAATCGGACCGCCGTAGCGGATTCGTGAAGCGGTCTGCGGATGCCCCGGGCATGCAGCTTCAAGAAAATGAACCTAAATCAAGGATTCTGTCATGACAACTTTTTCCGAAGGACAGACCACCGCCTCTGGCGGTTGCCTGTGCGGTGCCGTTCGCTATGAACTGCGTGGTGACTTGCGCGGTGTGGTGAACTGCCATTGTTCCAAATGCCGGCGATTTCACGGTAATTTTGCGGCCTACACCAGCATTTTATTCCAAAACCTAATACTCGTTAAACAACAGACGCTCAAGTGGTTCAAATCGAAAACCGATGAAACCCCCAATGTTCACCGGGGATTTTGCAGTGAATGCGGCTCATCGCTCTTCTGGCACCCCAGGGATCAGGAGCGCATCGCCGTGGCTGCGGGGACCCTGGACGACCCCACTGGGTTGAAGATCATTGGTCACGTCTGGACCGGCCAGAAAAGCGATTACTACCACCTGGACGACGAACTGCCAAAGTTCGAGAAGGGATGGCAGTACTAGCTGACGTCGGAGATGATAAACCAGTAAAAGTCTCACTTCAGATGGTTTTGAAAAAAGCGCCGAGATCACGGCTTGGGGGCCACGATAGCGAGCTTAAGCGAGCGAATAGGAAATCGATTCTTATCCTTTTGGTGAACATTTATGTCCCATCCCGAGGAATACCGCTATCGCGGGTGCCGTAGGCAGCCTACTTGCGGGTACGCCGCAGTGACGAGGGATGAAGCGTAACGCAGATATCGGACTTTTTACGCAACCATCAAAGATGGAGAGACGACTAAGCAAGGTGGGTCGCAATGGGAAACCCACCTTGCTTCGAGTCAGCATGGATGGGCTAAGGAAGGTTTTTGCTGGGTTTGAAAGTAACCGCGTTGCGCCCTTTAATCTTGATTTTTTCACCGGTCTGGGGATTTCGGCCCATCCGGGTTTTGCGATAAACATTTTTAAATGTCCCGAAACCCACCAAGGTAACTTTGCTGTTTCTTTTCTTGAGTCCTTTCTTGATGCCATCAAGTGCGGAGTCAAACGCGGTTTTGGCAGTGGTTTTGGGAATTCCGGCATCCTTGGCAATCTTTTCGATTAACTCTGCTTTGGTCATTGGGCCTCCTTTTCCTGGGTTCGGGTTGACTGCGGTTCTTTATTTTTTCCTCTTGCTTGTGCAGTAAACTGAGTGATTACTTCCTGTGTTGTTCCGATTATCATAGCCTTTACCCTGCTGCAGCCCACTTGTCAAACCCTATTATGAAAGGGTTTAGACCAGACGCGTGCGCAAAATGCGCATATTGGCTGTAAGGTCCGCGTTCTATATCCGCGTGAAATGTGATTGTTCCCCTGCTACAACGCCAGCCGATCTGCCGTGGATCCTTGTCTGGCAATCGTTTACAGCTGATGTACATCATTGCACCAGCGATGTACACCGAGGCTGACGGTCGAATGGGGAACCGTTGCAACGCATAAGCGGCATGCGTTCCAGGATAGAAAGAAAATCCTCTTTTTACTACTATGATGCGCTCAGATTGCCCTGATTTCAGCGGTGTCAGGGCCTTTGGGCCTTGTTGGATGCCAAAGAGAATCCGGTCGATGACGGCAGCGTGCCCTCCCCTTTATGAGCGATGGCCCGGGGGCTTTCGGTAGACAAGTTTGTTGACGGGTTATGGTTGCCGTCCAGGCAGCATCGAAGGTGATATCTCGCGGTCAGGCATGCGGTTTATCCCTAAGAAGGGTTTGACAAGAACGCCTTGGCCGGTAGGCGGCTGTTTATCACTTGCCGGAGGACGGTTCGTCGCACCAGCTTGATCAATAACGGACCCGTCTTATGTTGTTGGCTGATACATACCATTGGACGGTGTTTGGTGGCATGTGCGTTCAGGGACATATATAGGCATGTATGTCAATAGTTCGGATTATGCGCTGAATTGCACTGCGCCCTTTTTCCCAGGTGTATATTGGGCTGAAAAAAGCGCCTGCCGACCCGTCACTGTGTAGCCAAAAGTTTTAGCGGATTCTATTAATTGTGATGTGCCAAGGAGAGGCAAATGAAAAAAAAAGTCTTAATCGCTGTGGATGGATCGCGGCAATCTGAAAATGCCCTGAGGTACGCGGCCCTATACGATCACCCCGAGGATGAACGCGAATATGTGCTGTTTCATGTACAGCCTACCATCTCTCAATACCTGGTGGATGAAGCCAGATTCAAGCCCAAGGCCCGGGCTGAGCTGAATAAATTAAAGCAACGCAGTGAGGCTGCCGGCAGGTCCCTGCTTGATGACTGCCGATCCCAACTGATCGATCTGGGAGTTGCCGAAAACCGGATTCAACAGTTAACCCTGCCCCGTCAAGTCGGTGTGGCCAAAGATATTCTGGCCTACGGTACGGCCATGCTTTACGATGCCATCTTAATCGGCAGAAGGGGACTGTCCGGTTTGGCCGAACTCGTGATGGGCAGCGTCAGTGCCAACCTCGTGGACTATTCCGAATTGATTCCGATCTGGATGGTGGACGGTAAAATTGATTCGCGGGATGTCATGCTGGCCGTCGACGGTTCAAACAGTGCCTTGCGGGCTGTGGACCACATGGCCTTCATCTTGGGAAATGCTGCGGATGTCAAGATTACGTTTTACCATGTGGCACCCCGGCTGAATGATTATTGTCCGGTGGATTTCGAGGATGACGGTTACGATGCGCTCCAGGAGGCCATCCGCGAAGGCGATCAGGCCTGCATTGACCGCTTTTTTGCCCATGCACGTCAAAAACTCGAGGCGATGGGGATTGGTGAGGATCGAATCCATATCGATTCTCGGGAGGGTGTGTTGAGGGTCGGGAAATCGATTCTTAAGGCCTACCGCGAGGGTGGCTACGGCACGCTGATCATCGGGCGGCGGGGCATGGACAAGAAGTTTTTCACCGGCAGTGTCAGCAGGTATCTGATCAACCATTTTTCCGATGGAGCGCTCTGGGTGGTCCCCTGAGACTGCTGGATCATCAGGCGCCGTTATCCACTGGCCTCATCAGGAGGCGTCGATGACCCGGTGGACGCTTGTTTGGTCGTCGACCCTTCACCGGTGATGTGCTCCCCCAACTCATCGATCCAGGTTTTGTCAAACAATCGGATCCCCTTACGGTAGGCAGCCCGGCCAATCAGGTGGGCGGCCACGGGGGCGGTGAGCAGCAAAAAGACAATGGCGGCAATGGCCTTGAGCGTCGTACCCAATTCGGCGGCCACGATGGCTTCCGCGGCCAGGATGCAGCCCGCGCCCAAAGTGCCGGCTTTGGTGGCGGCGTGCATGCGAATGAGCATGTCCGGCAACCTCAGCATACCCACCGCGGCCACCAGGCAGAAAATGCTGCCGATGATCAATAGTGCGGAAGCAATCAGGGCACTCATTTTTTCTCCCCATTGGTTGATCGCTGCTCCGGTCGGCGGGTTGAACGCATCAGATACCGGGCCAGGGCCACGGTACCCAAAAACGCAATCAGGGCATAGGCGATGGCGACGTCCAGGAAAGAGGTATCCTTCACATGGACGGCGTAGGCCCCTAAAAAGGCCACGATCATGATAGCGATCAGGTCCAAAGACACCACCCGGTCCACCGCCTGGGGGCCCCTGATCACCCGGATGAATGTCAGGGCAACACTCACAATCAGCAGGGCCAGTGTCAGTCGGCTGGCCAGATGAATGATGGCTTGGCCGTCAGTGATCACGTGTCACCTCCAATACCCGCTGCTCCAGTCCCGTCTTGATCGATTGTCGAAAAAGTTCCGGATCGTCCAGAAA
>JASFFF010000112.1:0-9446 GCA_050124445.1 Desulfosarcina sp. | reverse complement strand
AATTTCAGGTCGGATGCCTCACTGGCAACCTGGCTGCACCGCATAACGGTCAACCGCTGCCTGAACTGGAAACGACGCTGGGCCAGGCGGTTCAAATGGCTTCACGGTTCGACGGACAACACGGATGAAAGACCAACTGTCGAACCGGATAGCGGTCTGCCCTCGCCGGAAACCCGTATGGTCGGTGCGCAAACCCGCCAGCAGATCGACCGGGCCCTGAAACAACTGCCGGAACAGGCCCGGACGGTTTTTGTGCTCAGAGAGCTGGAAGGGCTCTCCTACGAAGAGATCGCCGATGCCACCGGCGTTAAGCTCGGAACCGTACGCTCGCGCCTTTTCTACGCGCGCAAGCGGCTCAAGGATTTTCTACAGCCGCTGATGGAGGAAGAGACATGACCACTGGCCATACTAACAATTGCGATGAAACGCTGCTTTATCGATACCTTGATGGCGACCTGCCGCCTGATGAGCAACGGCGCCTGGTCGACCATCTTGACAGTTGCCGGTCATGCCGCCGGCAGGTGGCAAGCATGGCCGATTTTTCCCAGGGCCTGCGGGACCGGGTTCGGCAGGCCACCGAGACGGTTGATTTTACCGCCTTGGAAAAGGATGTGCTGAACAAGGCCCTGCACCAGTATCGTCAGCAGGGGCAGGGATCGGCTTTTATTACATTTTTGAAATACACCATTCCGGCAACCGTTGCCGCAGGGCTGCTGGTTTTTTTCGGATACTCGCATTTTCTCGCCCAACCGGCACAGGCACCCAGTGCGATCATTAATTCTTTTACAGGATCGATGTCATCTGTTATGATTTTTGAGACTCCCGAAACGCGACAGACCATACTCTGGTACAAAGAAGATGCGGACATGGAAAGTGAACACAATGCGGTTTAGATTGCCTGGTTTGCTGACGATAGCGGCATTGATGGTATCGTTGTTTGCTCTTCCGGATTCCCTGCCGGCCAAAGCGAGTTGCCGGATCCGTGTGGACACTATTTTGGCCTCACGCAATGGGAAAGGCGTCGATTCACAATTGCAACGGCACATCGGCGAACTGCAATCCATGTTCAACTATACCTCCTATCGATTGCTCGGCAGCAAAAGCCTTAACCTGAAACCGGGTCAAACCGGCATGGTATCGCTTCCCGGCAATCGTCGACTCAAGATAACACCCCATAAAATAATGGGCAAACGGGCGGACATTGCATTACAGATGATGAAAAAGCAGCGTACCGTTTTTCAGACCCAGATCCAACTCCTCAATCGTGGAAGCCTCTTTGTCGGTGGCCCCAGGTATCAAAACGGCAATTTGATCTTCCAAATATCCGGTGCCTTTTAACCTTCGATCATGTTGATCTCGATCGACGTGTCTCATCGAAAAAAGTTACAGCAGATTGAACTTTTTGGATGGGATGGTGTCTAAGTGGGTAACAACGACACAAAAGGAGATTCAGCATGAAACCAAAAAAGCTCTTCATCTGTCTGGTTGTTGTTCTGATCGGCGTCAGTATGGTGTCATCATCCGCATTGGCCGGCAGCAAACAACGGCACCGCTGGGAAGGTGTCGCCATAGGTGTGGGGGCCGCCATACTGGGTCATGCCATCTACCAAAAACACAAAACCTATCGACAGCCGCAGGTGGTCTATGTAGAACCGAAACCGGCCTACCACCCACGACCCCGCTACCTGCCCCGACATCGTCATGGCCATTGGGAATGGCAGAAAACCTGGGTGGCCCCGACGTACGAAAAAATATGGAACCCGGGTCATTACAACCGCAGGGGGCGCTGGGTGCCCGGCCATTGGATCGACGTTCAGACCGCCGAGGGGTATTGGACCAAGGAGCGGGTATGGATCGCTGATAACCATCACCACCATGGATACAGCGACGACTAACGGCCACTGAAATCGTGTCGGATCGACCCTCAGGTTGCTGCAGTTGCCCCCCGACGGAGGGCACTCCCCCCGGGGGGGGTGATTGGTTGTCTTCAAACCGGGTGCGATGCACCCGGTCACAACCGCAACCATTGAGACACGAAGGAGCTTTTGCCTTTTCGGCCGTTGGCCGTAAACGCAAGCCACCTGCTGCGCGGGTGGTCGTTGACTCGACCGGCAGTGCCCATTTTGTGCGGTCCCCCGTTCTGGTAAACCATCCGCTCTCGTAGTGGACAATCCATTCATGGGCATTTCACTCTATTTTAGCAATCAGTTGGTGCCACTTGCCGACCGGCTGGATAATAATCTGGTCAGCGAGACCTGGGATGGCAATGGTCTGCAACCACAGTTGGTCATTGTGCCCAACATGAATCTCTCCAAATGGCTCAAACTGACCCTGGCCGCCAAATCCGGTATTTTAATGAATGTGGACTTTCAATATTTAGAAACCGGGTTGCTGCAAATGATCCGGCCGCTGGTCGGTCCACCAGACGTCGAGCCGGAGTTGCTGGATCCGATCGGATTGAAAGTGATCCTGTTTTTCATCTTGATGTCATCAGCGCCAGACGCACCGGATTTGAACCCCATCAACCGTTACTTGATTCAATCCGGTTCAGAGGCGGGGAGCGATGTCGACATTCGCTGTTGGCAGTTAGCCGAAGAATTGGCCAGGTTGTTCCAGGAGTATGAATATAATCGCTCGGATATGATCAAACGCTGGTTGGCGGATGCACCCACCGACGATGTCATGGAGGCCTGTCAGAAATGGATTTATCGGGAGATGATGCGCCTGAAAGGTCATCTTGGACGATCCTTGGGGCGTCCGCTGGTGTCGATGGTCGAATACGCCTGCCAGATTCCGGATTCAGCACCATCCGACCAGGCCAGCCGTTTCTCCCTTGCCGAGCGGGTCCATATTTTCGGTCTGTCGCAGGTTTCGCCGTTTCATCTGCAGTTGCTTTCCCGACTACAATATTATTTTGACATTCACATTTACAGCTTGAATCCATCCCGAGAATATTGGGAAGACCTGCAGACCCCCCGTGAAAAAAAATGGATTCGACGCCAACGGGCAGGCAAGTTGACCCTGAGTCAAGATGAGGTCGCCGCTGGTGACCTGTTCACGCAGGCCGATCACCCCCTCTTATCAGCCTGGGGAAAGCCCGGCCGGGAGAGTGTGCGCCTGCTGTGCCAGTTGACCGACTACACGTTTGAGGCCGGTTTTACCGACCCACCGCAGGCGGACAGTGTGTTGAACGCCGTTAGCCACGGTCTGCTTACCCTGGACACGCCCGGCGACACCCCTTTGTCGCTGGACCAGGACCGAACGCTTCAGATCATGGCCTGCCCGGGAATCCGCCGGGAAGTGGAAAGCGTTTACAACAGCATTCTCTACAATTTGGCGTCCGATGCGCAGCTGTGCATGACCGATATTGCCGTAATGGTAACGGATATGCCGCGCTACAAACCCGTAGTGGACTCCGTTTTCAGCCGTCTGCCTGCCCGGATTACCTACAACCTGGTGGACTCGAATGCGCACACGGAAAGTGTATTTGCCCAAGCGGTGCTGGCCGTTATGGAGTTGTCTCGTGGAAACTTTTCCCGCAAGCAGGTCTTCGACTTGCTGCGCAACCCCTGTGTCATGCAGCGTTGGGGCTATGGCCCGGACGCACTGTCCGTCTGGATTGGCTGGGCCAATGAACTGGGCATTTTTCATGGATATGAAAACCCGATCTATCGGGATGCTGACAGTCCATCCGCCGGACGGTTCTCCTGGCGTCAGGGACTGGAACGGCTGCGCCTGTCGCGTATTATGACGCCGGCAATGGCCATGGAAGACACCGCTGGGTTCCATTTCAAAGGGATCGTGCCCTTTGCCGATATGCACACAGGCAATGAACGTCTGCTGGGAACCTTTTGCAAACTGGTCTCGTCTCTTGATGCGGCCATGGCAACGCTGCGGATGGCATCGGCCTCGGCTGTCGCTTGGCGGAATGCCTTTTACCGCGTCTTGGACCAATTTATAGAGATTCCCGGCGACTTGCGTGGTGAAGAGGCTGTCTACCAGTCTCTGGTAGGCGCATTGGATCATTTTGTGCGCTACGATGAATTGACCCGCGGCAATCCTGTCCGGCCGCTGACTGCCGATGCTTTGTGGGTTTTCATAAGCAGCCATTTGGAAGGAATCGCCGGAGGGCAGGGCGACTACCTGACCGGCGGTGTCACGGTTTCCGCGATGATGCCCATGCGTCCCATACCATTTAAGGTGGTTTATGTGCTGGGTTTAGAAGAGGGGCGTTTCCCCGGACGCGTGCCCGAGAGCCGGCTCGACTTGAGAAACACAAAGCGCCGTATCGGTGACATTACCCCAGCCGAACGCAATCGCTACCTGTTCCTCGAGATCCTGATTTCCGTGAGACGCAAACTCTATCTAAGCTATGTATCCAGGGATCTGCAAAAAGACCGTGACATGGCGCCTTGTTCCGTACTTCTCCACTTGAAGCGCTACTTGGAGCAGCACATTTTAGGCGGTCGTTCGTTTCAGATCAGCCACATTCCACTCAAAGCAGATAGCATGGCAACCATGGCGCCGGATGCGATCAATGGGTGGTCGGATGTGATGGTCGACAGCAGTCTGGCCAACATGCTCTGCCGTTTTCGCCGCGGCGGTTTGTGGCCTGCTTTCACCGAGCAGGCGACACCTGCAGAACTGGAGACAGCCGCTCGCTTCAACCCGGACTTCACCTGGCCGGCAGGTGATACGCCAAACCAGACCGATCGGATCATCCCTTTAACGATGCGCCTGCTGCGTCAATTTCTGCTGGATCCTGTCGAGGTGGTGAGCCGATATCATCTGGGGCTTGCCGCAGCCGTCGATCCCCAGATCGAGCAAGCCGAATTGGAGCATGAGCCGCTGGCGTCCCAATTCCCCGTCGATTATCGCACCCGAACCGTACCGCTACGAAATTGGCTGGCCAGCCTGTTGAGCGGTTCACGCGAGCAACCAAATACGACTTCACTGGAAGCCGAATTCGAGGCGGTGTATGCGGATCTGTCTCGCCAAAGCCTGGTTCCGGGCGGTGCCTTCGCCGCGCATGATCGGTCCAGGCTCCAACAACAGGTCATGGCCACAGGAAAGATCCTTTATCCGATCCTCGAGCAGATGCGCATGGCCCGGCGGTTGTATTCCGCCATTGTTTTCGGAGAGGTCATGGATGATGCCGGCATCGCCGGCAGTGAACCGCTCGTCCTTGATCCGATCTCGCTGGAGGTACCCGCTGGCAAGGCCCGTGCATATGCGTCAACGGTTGCGCTAAACGGTTGGTTGCCTTGGGTCTGGCAGTCGACACGAGGGGCCTGGCACTGCCTGGTGCTTACCGGGTCCAACCGGAAGTCCGCAGGGGTCGATAAATTTATCCTCGAGCCGCTGCTGACCGCGATGGCCATATTTGCCGGCGGGCAGTCGACTGCGTTATCAGACGCCAACCGACTGACCATTCATTTGGTGACCGGTGAGCATGTGAAAACCCTGGACTATCAGTTGGACCATCGACGATCCAGCGACTATTTGGCCCGGCTGGTGGACGACTTGTTAACGCCGACGCCGTTGCTGTGGCTGCCCTTCGAACGCCTTTTTGAAGATAGGCACCTGCGGGCACGCATCCTTAAAGCGTCGATCGACGATGGTGACCGAAATGCCTTCTTCGAATCGCTGAGTCGTATCAAGCAGGCATCGGCTGATATAAAGGCCGACCTGACCGGAGCAACGCTGACGGCGGATATTCTCGACCGCGCCAGGCGGCGGTTCAGGGTGTTTGCACCATCGAACAGGAATAAGCGGTGAGCATCCCATCCCACTCCGATTTCCAATCCATTGAGGCAATCGATGCGCTGGATCTTTCCCGGCATGCCCTGATGGAGGCATCAGCTGGCACCGGCAAGACCTATACTATCGAGAACCTGGTGGTGCGTCTGCTGAAGGAAGAAGCCGAGCTGAACCTTGAAAATATCCTGCTGGTGACCTTTACCGAAAAAGCCACCGGCGAACTCAAGCAGCGCATCCGCCTGAAGATCGAGCAAACGCTAGACGGCGAGGAGGGGTTGTCCGATCGTGTCAGGGAGAAGCTGGGCGACACATTGGATGGGTTCGACAATGCCGCCATTTCAACCATCCATGGCTTTTGCCACTCGCTCCTGAAAGAATTCCCATTCGAAAGCGGGAATTTGTTCCGGCAGGAATTAATTGACGACGGCCCGCTGCTGGAGGGATTGCTGCGCACCCAAATGCGTCAGGATTGGCCCCTCAGATATGGCCGCCGCCTGCCCCTTTTACTTGACCTGATTGATTTCTCAGCCGATGTCGATGGCTTCTTTTTTACCGTAATCCGCCTGGTACGGCAGCTTTCTCAAAACCCGGGCCGGGGAACCTTGATTCCCGACCCTGCCGAACTGGACCTGGAGGATCTGTGGCAGGCCCTAACGACAACGGTGCTGTCGCTGAAGGCGCTGGCGGAAGATCCTCCTGGCTTGGTGCAAGGCTATGGTCGGCTCAACATCAATAAGCGGACCCGATCGGCCGTCATCCGCGATTTGATGCAACCGCTGCAACAGCTATTGGCGCGGGTGAGCAGTGATGATCTGCAACTGGTGGCGTTCAAGCCGATGGTGGCTTATCTAAAGGCGCGCCATTCATCCGGCGGGCGCAACATCGATCGGCTGGTGCCCACCAAATGGCTCAAGGCCGGAAATAACCTGCATGCGTGTCCCAACCTGACGGCCGTCCGGGACCGGCTCGCTGAACTGGTCCGGCTATTTGCCCGCTTGGCCCACCTGCTGATGCTAACCGCCGTGGATCAACTGCGCCATGAAGCCAGTGTCACGAAGGCGCGCCGAGGATGGATCAGCTACCAAGATATGCTCAACCGGGTGGCCGATTTCCTGACCGGGGCGTGGGCGGAAGATGGCCTGCGCAGGATTCGGCAGCGTTACCGTGTGGCCTTTGTGGATGAATTCCAGGACACCGATGAGGTGCAGTGGCGCATCTTTAAAACCCTTTTTCTGGACCCGGATGCAGCCGATGCGGGAAATCGCCTCTTTCTGATTGGCGACCCCAAACAGGCCATTTACGCCTTTCGCGGTGCAGATGTGTTCACCTACCTGGATGCCCGACAGTGCATGAAAAACCTTGCCAATAGAAAAATGGCCAACCTGTATGAGCTAAGGATCAACTGGCGCAGTGCGCCGCCTCTGGTGGCAGCCTTCAACCAACTGTTTGGCCAGGAGACCTGGTTCGGTACCAACGATCGACAAGGCCCCTTCGACATCGGCTATACGGCATCGCTGTCACCGGCAACAGATCGGCTGCCGATTAGAATCAGGACGGATCATTCCCGACGACCACCGCTTAATGTCATGGACCTGACCGCGGCGACCGATCATGCCGGCGCCAAGGACATGATGGCCGATTTTATCTGCCGCGAAATTCACTATTTAATGCTTCATGCAGGCATCCGTTTGGTCGACGATCACGATCGGCCGCGGCCGCTCCAATTCAAAGACATCGCTATCCTGGTGAGAAGCCAGTCAGAGTCCGCACGCATCGAGCCGATGCTTGTTGCATCGTCGATACCGTATACCTACTACCGCAAGCCAGGATTGTTTCAAAGTCGCGAGGCCCGCTGGCTCAGTCTGATCTTGCGGGCCATCTCCAATCCACAAAGGATGCCCAGCGTTAAGCTGGCCCTGCTGACGCCTTTCTTTGATATTTCGCCGCGATGCCTGCAAACAGAGCCGGACCTTCCCCAAGGCCATGCTGGTTTACAATTATTGGTGCGCTGGCACAACCTGGCCATGCAGCGGCGGTGGGGCCCCTTGTTCCAATCGCTCATGGAACATTCGGGCTTGATGCTGCGTCACTGCATGGACCCTGATTGGGAACGCACCCAAACCAATTTTCTGCAGCTTTTTGACTACTTGGAGGGCACGGTACACACCCAGCGTCTGGATGCGGCCGGCTTGGGGGCTCGGTTGGAGAGCCTGCGACGATCAGGCAGTGGCCTTGGAATCGATGACGATATTCACCAGATCGAAGATGAGGGCGATAAGGTTCAGATTCTGACCATGCATGTCAGCAAGGGCCTGGAATTCCCTGTGGTTTTCATCGCCGGAGGGTTGACCGTTCGCAACGGGGACAGGATCCACGTTTACCACCGCCTGGATGCGGGCCACCCAGACCGGCCATACCAAAAAGTGCTCGACCTGACCGAAGATACCGGCAGGGATCTGGCGCAAAAAGAGATCGAGGATGAAAATAAACGTATTTATTATGTGGCCCTTACCCGATCTCAACTAAAGCTTTACATTCCCTTTTATCCTGACAACAGAAATTACAGCTGGCTGGGGCCCGTCTGTCGTTTCGTCTCCACGAGCATTAAACGAGCGTTCATGGATCATGACGATCCGATGCAGCACTGCGGCTGGCACGCGGTTGGCACGACGGACCAGAAACATTTGAAAGCGATCACGCCCAACGGTCAGCGTCGCACGCCCACCGTGAACCTGTCTGCCGGTCAATGGCTGCCGGTTCAAACCGATTTCCGTCAGCGCAAGCTCGGGCTGGAATCGTTTTCAAGTATCGCCCACCGAATCGGTGAGTTGCCCGCGCTTGATGGACAGGCGGCCGCATTCAGTCTCAGCAACACCTTCAGCCGCGATGCGGATGAACCCAGCGATGACCCCGCCGCGGTTCCTCCGGGGCCGGAAACGGCAGACTGGCTTCCCGGCGGCAGACGCATGGGTTCCCTGTTTCATTATATTTTCGAGCACATCCATTTCCGTCAGGTGGCTCACGGGCCGGAGGATATCTTGGACATGAAGGATGTGCAAGCGATGATCGCAGCGGCCATGGATCTGCATCGTATCGAAAGACGCTGGACAGGGCTTGTGGCCAACGTGGTCGCTACCACCTTGCGAATGCCCATCGATTTGGACGGGGCAACCCTGGTGTTGGGGAAGCTTGGCAGAAGGCAGCGTCGCCATGAACTGGAATTCTATTTTCCTTTGGATCATGACCCATCCGGGCCTATGCCGGTGCCTGGGTGCCACCTATCTGCAAATGGCTGCGGCAGAACGTTGATCCGGGGGTTCATCGATTTGGTCTTTGCCTGGAATGATCGCTATTACTTGGCCGACTGGAAATCCAATCGGCTGCGGAACGGATACCACCAGGCTGCCATGATGGGTGAGATTCAGGCGGCCGGGTATGAATTGCAGTACCAGCTATACGCGGTTGCCACCTTAAGATGGCTCAAGCAACGCTTGGGCCATAGTTTTGATCCCCGGCAGCATTTCGGGGGGGCACTGTATGTGTTTATCAGAGGTGCCGATTCGGGTGCCAAGCAGGCCGTGTTCCACGTGCCGCCAGAGCAGCTGCTGCCGGTCGAATCGCTTCAAGCTTCCATCCAACAAAAGCTTGGTAAGCGTTCACAGGCCACCGCATCTATTTGTTACCGG
>JASFFF010000111.1:0-9472 GCA_050124445.1 Desulfosarcina sp. | reverse complement strand
GGATTTTGCGATACAACTACTTGGCGGAAAGAAAGTGTATATCGATTGAAATGAAGCTCTGATGCGATCAGAACGATCAACCCCAGGAATCATTTTTACTCAATCGTAGAGGCAAGCCATGAAATCAAGGTATTTAGGGATTCTATTCGTGCTTATTGTGATAGCTTGTTTGGTGACCAACTGCGCAAAGATACCTATTCGCAAACCACTACCCGAAGCATTTAGTAAAACCGCACAGATACAAGGTATCCCCCGGGCCAAATTCTGGGGCGATGAGATACCGATTTTTTTCGAAGCGGTTATCGAACAATCAAAAGAGAAACTTAAGCAGGCTTTTCCTGGAATTTATGCCAAGCCACACACCTATCTGGCGCTTTCCGGCGGCGGGGCCAACGGCGCTTTCGGGGCCGGGTTGATGGTGGGATGGTCCGCGGTCGGAAACCGCCCCGAGTTCACCATGGTCACCGGTATCAGCACCGGCGCGCTCATGGCGCCATTTGTTTTTCTCGGAGAAGATTACGATGAACGGCTCAAAGAAATGTATACCACCCACTCCACCAAGGATATCGTGATTCAATACAATATCCTGACCGCTCTCACCGGAGCTTCGATTGCCGATACGACGCCGATGAAGAACATGCTTGCCAAATACATCGATCAACCGGTCATGGAAGCCATCGCCGCCGAGTATAAAAAGGGGCGGCGGTTGTGGATTGGTACAACCAATCTGGATGCCAAGCGGCCGGTCATCTGGAACATCGGCCTGATTGCCGCCAGCGGCAGACCGAATGCATTGGCCTTGATTCACAAGATCGTTCTGGCCTCGGCATCCATACCGGGAGCCTTTCCACCGGTACTTATCGAAGTGGAGGCCGACGGTAGGCGATACGATGAATTGCATGTTGACGGAGGGGCTGCCACGCAAGTATTTCTCTATCCGGCCCGTCTCGATTGGAAAATCATTACCCATAAACTCGAGGTTAAGGGTCCACCCCGGGTTTACGTGATACGCAATTCCTTTTTAAAACCCGATTATGAAGTTGTGGAACCCAGAATATTGTCCATCACCGGCTTATCAATCGCTTCTCTTATCCGAACTCAGGGCATCGGGGACATGTACCGAATCTATCTCGACTGTCAAAGGGATGGCATTGATTTCAACCTGGCGTATATCCCTGACAGTTTTGACATGAAGCCCAACGAGGATTTCGATCCGGTTTACATGGGAAAATTGTTTGAGCTGGGCTATCAAAAAGCCATTCATGGCTACCCATGGGACAAAGGCCCGCCAGGATTCAAGTAACAATTTCTTTCAAGGGAGAAGATTATGAGAAAAACAGGCCACAGTAGATGTTTATACATGGCAATCCTAACCCTGCTGGTTGTCGAGTTGGTGACGCTGCCCGTTGACAGTCGGGCAGGCGACGCGTCGATCGATTCGAGAGCCACTCAAATTCTACAGAAAATGAGCGACTACCTCGGCAACCTGCAGCAGTTCAGCGTTCACACGCAAAACACCTTGGAGGACGTGCTCGATTCAGGAAACCGGGTCGATTATGAAGTTGCGGCAAAGGTTACCATCAGTAGACCGAATAAACTACGCGCCGAGCGCAAAGGCGATCTGGTCAACCAGGTTTTCGTTTACGATGGCAAAACGCTAATGCTGTATAACCCGTCCGAAAAGGTCTATGCGACAGAGCCGGCACCCAGAACGATCGAAGAGATGCTTACTTTCACGCGCGAATCGCTGGGATTGATGGTTCCTGTTGCCGACTTGGTCTATCGTAACAATTATTCATTGCTGATGCAGGATGTTTCAATGGCCATCGTGATCGGCAAGTCGATGATCGGCGGGGTCAAATGTGACCATTTACTATTCAGCCGTCCAGGCGTCGACTATCAGGTGTGGGTTGCCGACAGTGGCCCCCCGTTGCCTTACAAGTATGTGGTCACCGATACTGGAATCTACGCAAGGCTAAGCATCTCAACAGTGATGAGCGACTGGAATGTCGCTCCGTCTGTGGTCGATGACTGGTTCAGCGTCGTGCCCCCGAAAGAAGCCCAACGCATCGGTTTTATGCCGTTTTGATCAAACAGCGGGCCAACCGCTGAACCGACCCGGAGGATGAAATGAAAATAATACTCAAGCGCGTCGTTTTGGCTTTTACCGCGGTATTTATGCTTGTAACCGATATGCCGCTTTTGTTTGTGCCCATCGTGCCCCCGCCGTTCGAACAGCTTGTTCCCGAAGCTCATGCGGTCCTCGGTGTCCGGCGCCGCACCAGACGTAGGACCGCTGTTGTGGTAGGCAGCGTGGCATCAGCCCAAGTGGCTGCGGCCAATCAACAGGCTGCTGCTGCCCAGCAGGAAGCGGCCGCCGCCCAACAGCAAGCCACGCAATCGGGCGCGGCCGTTCCGGTTGGTACGGTCGTGCCGGCCTTGCCGGGTGGATGTACGTCGGTTGTGGTCAACAATGCAAACTACTTCAACTGTTCAGGTGTCTATTACAAGGCGGCCTTCCAGGGTAACAATTTGGTGTACGCCGTAGTTCCACAACCATAACCGTTGAGCTGGCGAAAGGCGGCACGCGCGAGGTGGAATGGTTACACCTATAAATTGCAATTTAGGAAGGGTCTTTCTCTTTCTTACATTTCCGTATGGTCGAAACAGCAGGGACCCTTAAAGGAGAAATCCAGCCATGTACGTGGAAAGCATAATGGAGCGGTTGCTGAAACTCGGCGAAGCCATGTCCCTTTACGGAACCCGCATTGCCCTGACATTAGCCGTGTTAATTGCCGGATTGCTTCTCGTTCGTGGGATCGACAAAATCCTGCGCAAGGCGTTATTCCGATTAATGCCGGCAAGACCCTTCGTCACGACGATCTGCCACGCTGTCTACATCATCATGGTGATAGTCGTCATCGCGGGTGCCGCGACGGAGTTCGGCGCCAGACCAATCAACGTGATCCGATTTATGAGTATCGTCACCCTGGCGGTCATCGGACTGATCATTTTTCTGCGTCCCTTTTTCCCCTCCATGCCCTTTAAAGTCGGCAACACCATCAAGGCAGGCGACCTGCTCGGTGTGGTGGAAGCCATCACCTTTCTCAACACCCGCTTGAGAACATTTGATGGCAAGATTTTCTTCCTCCCCAACCGGAAAATCATTGACGACGTCGTCATCAACTACCATTTGACGCCCACCCGCCGTGTGGAGATCAATGTTGACATCTGTTACGATCAGGATCTATATAAAGCCAAGCAAGTCCTGGAGGCCTTGATGATCGAAGATCCTCGGGTGAAGGACGAACCGAGCCCCGTCGTACGCTTCATTAAACTGGCCAGCAACGCTGTAGAACTAGGGGGCCGCTGCTGGGTAGACAACGATCAGTGGTGGGCCACCCGCTGCGACCTGATCGAGAGAACCAAACATCGCTTTGACAACGAAGGTATCCAGTTCGCTTTCCCGCAACTGGTACTGCATCATTATCCCGACCGGCCTCGTGAAGGTGATTACGACGGCGATGGAAGGAGAAGCGCATCCATCAATTGATCCAAATGCCGGAAAACTGACCTTCATAGGAGGGCAAAGCAGGTGAAAATCGCCGACGGATTGAAACTCATCAAGCGGGGATGGATCCGCAAGCCCAAGGGGTTTCGGGTGCGGTTCAATGAACACATGGAAACCGGGGTCGAGGTGGTCTATTCGCCGCCTCTGGATGATGAACCGTTGGATTCTGAGGTGACCGCCTGGCGCTATGCCTGGAAACTCTGGCAGGCAACCCAAACAGAATTAGGAACCGAGGCTTCTCGTGTGCTTTGCAATATCCTCGTGGTCGATGATCTTGACCGACCGATACGCTTCTACGTTACCGGTGAACAGCTGGTATACAATCCCAAGCAATTTGAAGGCGGCGTTGAAGACCCGGCCGATTCAGCCAATGGATCTACCGGCAATGGCATTCATTCTAATGATCCTTAAGTATTTTCGAACCTAACATGTGAACCCGGGAGGAGAAAATGAAATTGGTAATCGTTTTGCTGTTTTTGATATCAAACGTCACCTTCGCAACGCTTCTCTCTGCCCAGGACAACACCTGTCGACTAACGGCCCCTGCGCAAGATGATGTATGGGTCATCGTTTACGATGCGGATGCTGATGGAAATCGCGGAAAAATCATCTGGCAGGGGAAAATCGCAGCCGGTCAGGAGATTGAAGTCGCTTCGACCGACGGACGCATCCGCTATGATTTCAAGCGCGACCCGGATCAGCCCTATCAAGGCGATATTTCTGTAGGTTGTTTTCAGAAAAACAGTTTCTTGATCGACTGACATTTGGCGACCGTGGCGTCAAAATGCAAACACGTTTGCTAATTCCATGCATCGTGAAATCAATTGCTACGGCAAACACCCGTTGCATACAATACTCAACAACCCCCAAAAGAAAGGAAGCGTGTCATGAAAAGACTATTCTTCTCAATTTCGACGATTGTTTTTGTGGTTGGCGTGTTTACAATGAACAACGTTCTGGCATTTGAGATCATAACCCAAGAAATGATTCAAAAAGAGATCGTCACCGAAACCGACCTGATCCGCAACGCGGACAATTTTATTATTCTCTTCGATACCTCCAGTTCTACCAACGAGATGGTGCCGGGAAAATCCATTTCCAAGATCCAGGCGGCCAAGAACCTGCTCAAAGAGCGCAATGCCTGGCTACCGGACCTGGGCTATCAATCCGGCTTGTACATCTACACCGACCATGAAACCTTGGTGGGAACATTTAAGGAAGTCTACGGCATGCAAGCCTACGACCGTGGCCGCTTTGCCACCGCAATCGATCAGCTGCCCGAAACAGGACAGGGAGGCACTACACTCAATGCGGGCCTTTCGCCGCTGCGTAAGGTCGTTGCCGGGCTTTCCGGAAAAACGGCCATCATCATGTTTACCGATGGAAAGGTCACTCGCCTGCGCGGCACAAAAAAACCGCTGCAAATTGCCCAGGAAATTGCCCGCGAAAATGATGTCTGTTTTTACCTGGTCAGCAGCGCCACCGACGATGTCAATCAACAATTGCTGGAAGCCGTTTCCAAGGTCAACGCCTGTTCCCGGGTTGTTCCGTTGGCAACCTTCCTGGACAATCCAATTTACCTTGGTGGTGCGCTGTTTACGGTTAAAACCACTGCTTATGAACGTCTGGTACCGGTGACCGAGGTGGTCGGCTTCGTTGCCGACGACATCCTGTTCGATTTTAACAGCGCCGAGCTGCGACCCGATTATGATGAAAAGAAAATGATGCTGGTCAACTTTCTGCAGCAGAACCCGGACACCTATGTTGTCGTTGCAGGGTTTACCGACAGTGTGGGTGACGAAGAGTACAACCTGGGACTTTCTGAGCGGCGGGCGGAAAGCGTCAAGAGCGCGTTGACCGGTGCTGGCATCGACGGAGATCGGATTGTAACCCTGTGGTACGGCGAGTTTAATCCAGTGGCCGACAATACGACCGTGGAAGGTCGGCAGCGCAATCGACGCGTCGAACTTGGCGTTGGAAAATAAAACCTATCCAATATCGAGAAAGGAGTAACAGATGAAAAATCCACTCTTTTTTATACTGTTATCCGTCACGCTCTTCCTTGCATTCATGTCTAGCCCGGCACTGGCCGACAAGTATGCCGACACCATCGCGGTTTTCAAAAAGTCTGAAGCCGTCCAGCCATTTTTCAAGAATTCCTATGGATATGCGGTGTTTCCCACCGTCGGCAAGGCCGGCATTGGCATCGGCGGTTCCTACGGCACCGGCCAGGTCTATGCGCAAGGGAAGGTCACCGGCGAGACCTCCTTGATCAAAGCAACATTCGGTTTTCAATTGGGCGGTCAAGCCTTCAGCCAGATGATCTTCCTCGAAGACAAGCGGGCCTATGATGAGTTCACCAGCGGTGAATTTGAGTTCGATGCGTCAGCTTCGGCCGTGGCAATTACCGCTGGCGTCCAGGCCAAGGCCGGTACCGAAGGCGCTACGGCCAGTGCCAGTGCCGGACCGGCCACCGGCGCCCAGGCCAAAGCCAGCTACCATAAGGGCATGGTGGTTTTCGTTCATGCCAAGGGGGGGCTGATGTATGAAGCAACCATTGGTGGCCAAAAATTCAAGTTCAAACCCAAGAAATAACTTAATAGTGGATGATATGCGATGCAATGCAAAAACAACAACCGGTTTTTGGCTTATCTGCTGGCCGTTATTATTGGGTCAGCGATTTTGGTAACGATGACTGCCGCAGCGGATTCAACAAACTTGGATGAAGCGACAATTAAATCGTATCTGGAAAAAAAAGTGGTTGAGGATCCAGGTTCATGCCTGGTGGAAAACACGAAACTTAAGATTATCGGTATTGCTGATCCGGTTCCGGGACAGCAGGCAGAAGCCTTTTATGAGTTTGAATATGTACTTCGATGCAATCGCGGTCAGAAAACCAAGAGTGGTCAGGGCGTACTGAAAGCGGTGCACCTGCGTGACGGTAGGTGGATCGATCGTGAGACTGTGGGCATCATTTCGAAGTAAACCGCATATGGCCACATTTGACAATGGTGAGATTCGAAAGCATCTTAATGTATCCCAACTCGGCTGATTGGTGTCACAATGAACGGTTACAAAATTTAATCACAGGCTGGTTGTAATTTTACCACTGTATCTATACACCATTTGAACCGCAACAGCGAGCGCATGTCCCTTCGCTTGTCAAAGCGAAGCGGAGATCCCGATTATCGGGACGGCCCGAAAAGGGCTTCTGAATTCATCAAAGCCCATATCCTTTTTCTTTATAAGTTGACTTTCAATTCGCTATCACAGGTGAATAAACTACTGCAGATTTTTTAGATGCCTCCGGCAAACATGCACCCAATCCTATTTTGAGATATCTACTTTAGGTTGTTTAGGCAGTAGGCTGTTATAAAAACCAACCAATTCGACTTCGTCCTTCTGCATTACCTCTTCTGAAAAGTTTTCCTACAGCCTAAAAGCCTATAGCCTATTCGCCTACTTCTACCAGTCGGCTTTTCTCAAAGGGAATAAAGAAGGCCAGCAGGGACGGTATGATAAACAGGGTGAAAACCGTAGAGACGGCCAGTCCGCCCAGGATAACGCTCCCCAGGCCCCGGTAAAGTTCGCTGCCGGCCCCGGTGGAAAGCACCAGAGGCAGCATGCCGAACAGGCTGGTGGTGGTGCTCATGAAAATCGGCCGAATGCGGGTTTTAACCGATTCAAGAACTGCGTCCACTCCTGCAAACCCCAGATAGCGGACATTGTTGAGCGCCTGGTGCACAATTAAAATCGCATTGTTAACCACCGTACCCACCAGTATAATGAACCCCAGCATGGTTACGATATCCAGGGGTTGCGGGGCGATGAACCGGTCCACCAGCCGCAGTCCGATGAGGCCGCCGGCCCCGGCCATGGGTACGCTGAACATGATGATTAGCGGGTAGAAGAAGTTTTCGAACAGGGCCGACATGAGCAGGTAAATGATGACGGCGGCCAGGATCAGGTTCCACTGGATCGCGGCAATGGCGGAACTGAGCTTGTCGGCATTGCCGCCTACACTAACCGTTGTGCCGGGCAGCTTGCCCCCGTCGCGCAGGGGCGCGACGATGTCTGTTGTGATGGTTTCTAACGCGGCCTGGAGGGGGAACTCTACGGGTGGCGTCACCTGCAGGGTAATATTTCGCTTGCGCTCCCGGTGATTGATCTGCACCATGCCCTGGCTGTAGGCCAGATCGGCTACGTCACGGATCCGGATAAGATTCCCGTTCCCGTTGGCGATAAGGCTGTCCGCGATGTCTTCGGGGGTTTTGATACCGCCGGCGCTGCTGCGCAGGACCAGGTCGATCTTCTTCTGCTGCTCCGGTTTGAATTCCCCTATTTTGCGGCCGTCCATGAGCACATCCACATAGAGGCCGAGGTCCTCTTCGGTCATGCCGTTGGCCAGGACCCGGCTGCGGTCGGGAATGAAATTCGCTTCGGGATAACTGCTCTCGATGGACGGCACCGGGCGGACCTGGGCCTTGGGCATCTTCTGGCGCAGAGAACCGAACAGGGTACGGGACGCGTTGATGATGGCGCCGATCTCCTCTCCGGCAATATTGACCTCCACCGTGCGGCCACGTCCCAGGCCGGTTTGGAAAATACCGGCCTGGATGCTGACGCCGAAGACGCCCGGTATGCTGTTCATCACCCGGTTGAGCATGGGCATCATTTCGCGGGCTCGGGTTTCATGGCGGCTAATGGCACCGAAAAGGGTAATCCGGTCGGCGGAGACGTAGAAGATATTCTTAATCCGGGGCACGCCGTCCTTGTCTTCTTCGTCATAATATGGACGGGTTGATTTGAATATGTAGTGCCCGATTGTCTCGCGCTTGGCCAGCGAATAACCAGGCGGGGGAACCATGATGTTCAGGATCAGGTTGCGGTTGCCCTGGGGCAGGTATTCGGCCTTGGGCATTAGGACGACCACAATAATGACCGCCACCCCGGTGAGGGCGGCTACCGTAATAATGCGGGTGTACCACCGGCTGACGGATAGCCTCGAAAGGGCCAGCAGCCCCCGCGCCAACTGGGCACCGAAACGGCCCACCAAGCCGTTCTTTTTGGTTTTCTTTTTCTTCCCGGCCAGGCGGTAGAACTGGTTGGTAATACTGGGAATGGCGCTGATCGACACTGCAAGGCTGATGAGGATCGCGAAGGTGATGGCGATGGCGATGTCTTTAAAGAGCTGTCCGGCCTCTTCTTCGATGAAAATGACGGGCAGAAAGACTGCCACCGTGGTGGCCGTGGACGCAAACACCGCGCCCCACACCTCCCGCGCACCGTCATAGGAAGCCTCGAACGGCCCCTTGCCCATCTGGCGGTGGCGGTCGATGTTTTCGAGAACAACGATTGCGTTGTCCACCAGCATGCCGACGGCAAAAGAAATGCCGGCCAGGCTGACCACATTCAGGCTGCGCCCGAACCCCCACATGAAGATAAACGTGCCGATGACGGATATGGGGATGGCCAAGGCCGTTGTGAGTGTTGAGCTAATGCTGCGTAGGAAAATGAACAGCACGGTCAGGGCCAGCAGGCCGCCGATGACCACGTTGCGTTTCACCAGGCCGATGGCGTTGTTGATATAGGGCGTCTGCTCGTAAACAATTTCGATCCGCAGGTTCTGCGGCTTGAGAATTTCGCGGTTGAGAAATTCCGTGGCTGTCTTCATGCGCCGGGTCAGCTCGATGACGTTGGCCCCCTGCTCCTTGCGCACCCCCACCACGATGACCGGCGTGTTGTTGTGCATCACGGACACATCGTTGACCGCATAGCCGATGCGGGTGTCGGCAATCTGGCGTAGGTGCACCCGGTGGAGGCCGTCGTCGGCCATGAGGATGTCCAGCGGATCACCGGTATTCTGGAACTGGCCGGTGGTACGGATGCGGTAGTTCTTCT
>JASFFF010000110.1:0-9492 GCA_050124445.1 Desulfosarcina sp. | reverse complement strand
TGGCCGCATCGAGGATACGTTGGTACTTGTCCATGTTCTTTTTTTTGGTGTTGATGGCGAACCTCCAGGGATGCATTGTATATGAATGAATATTCATTCAGTATCAAAGCCAAAAAGCCGCTGTCAAGCCCTAAGATGAAAAACCGCAAAAATCAGACACCAGGCATTTCAGGCAACATTTACCATAAAAGATATGATGCTTAAGCGTTCCGAGGAGATACGAAAATAGCCCGATAGATCCGCTTGCCCTGGCTAAACCAATGAGTGAGTGGACATTCATTAAGAATCGACAGTATCCCAACACGGGAATTGATGTCCATCATGCCGGTGCAGGCACACCGCATGCCTGACCTGCCGCTGCTGCTGTTCCCGAGGTGCGGGCGACGCTGCAGCCGTCTGCGGGCCGTCACTTACCAAGTCGAGCTGCCGGGAATGCCTCATCTGTGATTCGACATGCCCCTGGCTATCAGTTGCTCGGTCCTGCGACAGACGGGACGCAGCCATGACAGGCGTGTTGACAATTATCACTGCGGCCTTGGCGGAACAACATGCGGCCTGAATAGGCCCATCGGCACCACGATCTTAAACCGGCAGCCGGTCCGAAGAGCGGCTGGAATCGCCGGTTTCAATTTTTTGCTTGTATTTTACGGTTGACTCGATAATAAATGGTCTCTTGAATATTTGAGGCTGGAAACGTCCTTGGTAAACAAAATATGGAGGAATTAATAGTATGGCTGATGAAGCGATCAAGCTCGGTGGAAAAAAGCGATCCGTTTTCATCGACAAGGTGAAGGAGATCCTTCCCGAAGGAGGCAACCTGAACCTGTGTTTGACCTGCGGCGCCTGTTCATCAGGCTGTCCGGCAACGGGTCTGGAGGGAATGGATCCCCGAAAGTTTTTGAGAATGGCAGCATTGGGCATGGATGAAGAGGTCCTGAGCACCAAGTGGGTCTGGATGTGCAGCATGTGCACCCGCTGCATGTATGTCTGCCCCATGAAAATCAATATCCCCCAGCTGGTGTTCAACGCCCGGGCCCAATGGCCCCGCGACCAGCGACCCAAAGGCATTCTGGGTTCCTGCGATGTGGCTTTGCGCAACGACACCTGCAGCGCCATGGGAGCCACGGAAGAAGACTTCCAGTTCGTCGTCGAAGACGTTTTGGAGGAGTACCAGGAGGCCCAGCCCGAATTTGCCGATATGCAGGCCCCGGTCAACAAGAAGGGCGCCGAATTCTTCTTGAATCAAAACTCCAGGGAGCCGGTTACCGAACCCGACGAAATGGTGCCCCTGTGGAAGATCCTGCACCTGGCCGGTGCGGACTGGACCTATGGCACCAAAGGCTGGGCCGCCGAAAACTATTGTATGTTTTTGGGAGACGACGACAACTGGAAACACATCGTGGAGGTCAAGAAAAAAGCCGTGGAGGACCTGGGCTGCAAGGTCTGGCTCAACACGGAGTGAGGGCACGAACTCTTTGCAGTCCGGTTCGGACTGGAAAAATTCAAGCTTGAAGCCAACTTCGAGATTAAAAGCATCATTCAATACTATGCCCAGTGGATCCGCGAGGGCAAGCTGAAACCCAGTAGCGATTGGAACAAGGACCGCCAGATCAAGTTCACCGTCCAGGATCCTTGCCAGCTGGTGCGCAAGTCATTCGGCGACCCGGTGGCCGAAGACCTGCGATTCGTGGTCAAAGCGGTGGTCGGCGAAGAGAACTTTATCGACATGCACCCCAACCGCTCCAACAACTTCTGCTGCGGCGGCGGTGGCGGCTTCCTGCAGTCCGGGTTGCCGGACGAACGCCGGGCCTACGGCAAGCTCAAGGCCGACCAGATTCTAACCACCAAGGCCGCCTATGCCATCACCCCCTGCCACAATTGTCATGCTCAGATCCATGACCTGAGCGACCAGATGGGGCATCCCTGGCAGACCGTCCACCTGTGGACCCTGCTGTGCCTCTCTTTGGGCATCCTGGGTCCCAACGAACGCGAATACCTGGGCGACGACCTCAAGGAGGTGGATGTGTTTCACCCCGAGTCGTCGAACTTCTAAAACGACCTTACCGGAAAACAACACAGGCCGGTCCCGTTTGGGACCGGCCTGTGTTGTTTACGCTGACGATGGCTGATCGGTGATTGTGGCTCAGGCGTTTTTGGACAGCTTCACCGCGCACACCTTGAGTTCCGGAATGCCGCAGATGGGATCCAGGGCGGCGTTGGTCAGCTTGTTGGCCGCTGCCTGGGCAAAGTGGAAGGGAATGAAAACCGTCCCGTCCACGGCTTTGCGTGAAATCCGCACCCGGGCCTGGATTTCTCCGCGGCGCGAAGCGATGGTCACCTGATCCCCGTCGCTGATGCCCAGCCCATCGGCATCCCCGCGGGCAACCTCAACGAAAGACTCCGGCGCCCGCTCGTTCAATCCGTCGGTCTTCATGGTCATGGTGCCGGTGTGATAGTGGTAGAGCACCCGACCGGTGGTCAGATACATGGGGTAGTCGTCATCGGCCACTTCCGCCGGCGGAATCCACTCGATGGCGTGAAACAAGCCCTTGCCTCGGGTGAACTGGGCCCCGTGCAAAATGGGTGTGCCGGGATGCTCCGGGGTCGGACACGGCCAGTGAAGCCCTTCATTTTCGATACGTGCGTAGCTGATGCCTGCATAAGAGGGTGTGACACTGGCCAATTCGTTGAAGATGGTTTCACTGTCCTTATATGACATGGCATAGCCCATGCGCGTGGCGATCTCGCAGGTGATTTTCCAGTCATCCTTGACGCTTCCCGGCGGGTCCACGGCTTTGCGGACCCGCTGCACCCGCCGCTCGGTGTTGGAAAAGGTGCCCTCCTTCTCGGCAAAGCACTTGGCGGGCAGGACCACATCGGCCATCTGGGCCGTCTCGGTTAGAAAGATGTCCTGGACCACAAGAAATTCCAGGTGCTTGAAACAGGACTCGGCGTGGTTCAGGTCCGCATCGGAAACCATGGGGTTCTCTCCGATGATGTACATGGCCTTGAACTCACCGCTATGGGCCTTGGGGATCATCTCGGTCACCTTGAGCCCCGGCTTGGTGGGCAGGTCGATGACGTTCCAGGCCCGCTCCATCTTCTTGATGGCGTCCGGATTGTCCACCGGCTGGTAGCCGGTGAGCACATTGGGCAATCCGCCCATGTCGCAGGCCCCCTGGACGTTGTTCTGCCCGCGCAGCGGATTGACCCCGCCGCCGCGGATGCCCATGTTGCCACACAGCATGGCCAGGTTGGCCAGACTCTTGACATTGTCCACCCCGGTGGTGTGCTGGGTGATGCCCATGCAGTAGAGGATGCTGCCCGCAGGGGCCTTGGCATACAGCCGCGCGGCGTCGATGATCTGCTGAGCCGGGATGCCGGTGATGCGCTCAACGTGCTCGGGGGTGTACGTCTCGACCACGGCTTTCAGCTCGTCGAACTTTTCTGTGCGTTCCTCGATGAAGGTCGGATCATGCAGATCCTCTCGGATGATCACGTGCATCAGGCCGTTGATCCAGGCCACATCCGTGCCCAGGTTGGGCCTGAGCCACTGTTCGCTGAACTCCGTGATCTTTATCCGGCGCGGATCCACCACAATCAGCTTGGCCCCCCGACGGGTGACCGCCCGCTTGACAAAAGACGACAGGACGGGGTGGTTCTCGGTGGTGTTGGAGCCGGTGATGAGGATGACGTCGGCCTCCTCGATATCGGCGATGGTGTTCGTCATGGCGCCACTTCCGAATGCTGCGGCCAGACCGGCCACGGTGGAGCTATGTCAGAGCCGGGCGCAATGATCGATGTTGTTCGTTTTGAGCACCGCCCGGGCAAACTTGTGGGCGATGTAATTCTCTTCATTGGTCACCCGGGCCGAGGTGAGCACACCCATGCTGTCTCCGCCATGCGTGTCACGGATGGCTTTGAACCTGTCGGCCACCAGACCGACGGCCTCTTCCCAACTGGCCTTGCGAAAGGCCCCATTTTCCTTGATCAGGGGATCGGTGAGGCGCTGATCGCTGGCAATGAAATCGAAACCAAAGCGCCCCTTGACACACAGGCTGCCGTAATTGGGGGCTTCATCCTCGACGCCACTGACCTTGACGACCCGGTTGTCCCGGACATGCAGGTTCATTTGACAACCGACCCCGCAATAGCTGCAGGTCGTGCGCACCGTGCGCGTTTCCCAGGGGCGCACGTCGTAGCGCACATCCTTCTCCACCAATGCCCCCACCGGGCACACTTGCACACACTCCCCGCAAAAAACACAATCCGAATCTTTGAGGGGCCGGTCGCCGGCAGCAATGATCTTGGTATCGGCCCCGCGATAGCCGAAGCTGATCGCATTGTTCACCTGCACTTCGTTGCAGGCCTGGACACAGCGCCCACAGAGGATACAGCGGGAAAAATCCCTGACGATGAACGGATTGACCGTCTCCATGGGATATCGGGCCGGGGTCCCCTGGAAACCTTCACCGGTGACCTGATAACGATAGGCCAAATCCTGAAGTCGGCAATCTCCCCAGACCGGGCAGAGGGCGTCGCTGCCGTCGTCTTTTGCCACTCCCAGCTGAAATTGGGTCCAGTCACTGTTGTCACGGCCGCGAACGGCGCAGTTGTGATTGCCCGATGCGAGCATCAAGCGTAAAATTTCCTTGCGCGAGGCGATCACCTCCGGTGATTCGGTGCGCACCACCATGTTGGCGGCAGCAGGTGTGGAACAAGCCGGCAACAGGGTACGGGCGCCCTGAACTTCCACCACACAGATCCGGCAAGCGCCGGTGGGTGTGGCCCCTTTCAGATGGCACAGGGTCGGAATATCGATATGGCCACGCCGAGCCACGTCAAGGATGGTCTCCCCCGGTTCGAGGGAAAACTCGTTACCATTGATCACCATCAGGTTGGTCTGTTCCATAAGCAGATGCTCCTTTGGGCAGGATCCGTGGACAGAGGGTCACATACGGCGCAATCGCCGCACATCAGCCTATTTTTCCTATAGAAGATCGCCCCTTTTGTCAATCTGCGAATGCCGATTGAAGCCCCTCAATCCGTTTTTGGCCTCCGGTGGTTTCCGTGGAACCGGGGGGTCAGTACGTATCCCGCGGCACCGATCAGGCTACCCATCAAATTGGCCAAACCGTCCATGGCATCGGCGTGGCGCGAGGTCACGAAATGTTGGTGCAGCTCGTCGCTCAGGCCGTAAATGGTGGCGAAGCCAGCACTGATCAGCAGCAATGTCAGCGGGTTGAGGCGCTCGGGCCAGGTTAGCCGATAGGCCCGGGCAAAAAGGGCGGCCAAGGTTGCATAGACAGCCATGTGCAGCAACTTGTCCTTCAGCGGGAAAACGGGACCCACTTCAAGTGACGGAAACGAGGAAGACACGAAGATCGCCAGACACAGGACAACCACCGGCAACCAGTAAAACCATTTCTTTTGGCGGTAGATCATGGTCAAATCGTTTCCTGATTGGAATCGATTCATGCAACCATGGAATGACGGAATCTACTCGTCAAACAAATCCAGTTCCAGGCGCCGTTCGATCACGTGGGTTGTCACCTGATCCATGAATCGGTCCATGGGAATGCCGTAGCGTACGGTTCCATCCAAGGTGCGCACCGATACGGTGCCGGCGTCCTTTTCTTTGGCGCCGCAGGTGAGAATCAGCGGTGTTTTGGCCAGCTGCGCTTCGCGAACTTTGCGGTTGAGGCTTTCTGTACGGTCGTCCACCTCCACCCGCAATCCGGCCTGAGTCATGGTTTGGGCCATGGTTTGGGCAAAGGGTATCAGGTCGTCATTGATGGGCAGCAAAACTGCCTGGACCGGGGCCAACCAAAGGGGGAATTTACCTTCAAAATGCTCGATGAGGATTCCCAGAAAACGCTCGATGGAGCCAAAAACGGTGCGGTGCAGCATAATGGGACGATGCTTTTCATTGTCTTGACCCACGTAGGTCAGATCAAAGCGTTCGGGAAGGCTCATGTCCAGCTGAATGGTGCCGCACTGCCAGGTTCGGCCCAGGGCGTCTTTGATATGCAGGTCGATCTTGGGACCGTAAAAGGCACCGTCACCTTCGTTGATACGATAGGCTTTACCATAGGCATCCAGCGCCGCTTGCAGGCCGTTGGTGGCCAGTTTCCACTGCTCATCGGTGCCGATTGATTTTTCGGGTCGGGTGGACAGCTCCAGATGGAAACCGAGACCGAACTTGGAATAGATCTGCGCTTCCAGCCGCAGCAGATCCAGAATCTCCGACTGAATCTGCTGCGGCATCATGAACAGATGCGCATCATCCTGATGAAAGGCCCGAACACGAAATAGACCGTTGAGCACGCCCGACAATTCGTGACGATGCACCAAACCGATTTCCGCCGCACGGATGGGCAGTTCACGGTAGGAGTGCGGTCGGGTGCTGTAAAGCAGCATGCCACCGGGACAGTTCATGGGTTTGATGGCATAGGCATGTTCGTCCACTTCCGTGGTGTACATGTTCTCACGGTAGTTCTCCCAATGCCCGCTTTTTTCCCAGAGGCCGCGCTGCAGGATGATGGGTGTCTTGGTTTCCACATAACCGGCGTCACGATGGGCATCGCGCCAGAAATCCAGCAGGGCATTCCATACGTGCATGCCTTTGGGATGAAAAAAGGGCATCCCAGGGGCATCGTCATGAAAACTGAACAAATCCATGGCCGTGCCGATCTTGCGGTGGTTGCGCTTCTTGGCCTCCTCCAAGAATTTTAAATAGGCCTTAAGCTGCTTTTTATCAAAAAAGGCCGTGCCGTAGATTCGCTGAAGCTGTGCTTTTGATTGGTCCGCGCGCCAGTAGGCACCGGACACCCGCATCAATTTGACGGCACGCACGAAACCGGTGTGGGGAACGTGTGGTCCCCGGCACAGATCGGTAAAATCCCCCTGCTTGTAGAATGAGATGGTGCCGTCGGTCAGTTCGGATATCATCTCGGTTTTGTAGGGTTCATCTTTGTAAAACTCCAATGCGTCGGTCTTGGCTATCTCGTTGCGCTCGATAGGGATTTTTTGCTTGATGATGCGTTTCATTTCCGCTTCGATCTTGGGGAAGGCCTCCTCGGAAAGCGGCTGCATATCGATGTCATAGTAGAATCCATCAGCCACCACCGGCCCGATGGTCAGTTTGGCATCCGGATAGAGGTTCAATACGGCCTGGGCCATGACATGGGCAGCGCTGTGGCGCATGATTTCCAGGGCTTCGGGATCCCGGGTGGTGATCAATCGCAGTGTGGCGTCGCCGTTAATGGCCCGGTTCAGATCCACCAGATTGCCGTCAAGTTCCATGGCCACGCAGTCACGGGCCAGTCCCTCGGAAATGCTTCTGGCCACATCCAATCCGGTGGGGTGATTCTCAAAGGGCTTTCGACTTCCATCGGGAAGTGTGATATGAATCATTTTTCAACTGCCTTTGGTAAATAGTTTTGCGCAGCATCAACACAACGGAACCTGGCCCGGTCCACAAACGGGGCATGTTGGTCGCGTTCAATGAGGTGCGAAAACCTTTACCACGGAGAATCGAATGAAATACCGAGGGTAAAATGTTGAGCACATCACCGTCACAGCCTGCATGAACGGGCAACATTTCCGTTTCTGGATGGATGCTCAATAACTCATGGAAAGTAGGGAATATACATCATCGGGTCAAGAAAAAAAATATGAATCGCGCCACCGCTCAGCCCTACCACCTGATCAACACACCTGCCGGCTTGGAACAATTTGCCCAACGAATCAGCCAGGATGAAATTATTGCCGTAGACTTGGAGGCCGACTCCATGTTCCACTACCATGAGAAAGTATGCTTGCTGCAGATGGCCGGCAACGGTGAACACGTGGTCATCGATCCCCTCGAAATCGACGACCTCTCACCCTTGGCCCCGATTTTCGAATCCACGCACATCTGTAAAGTGCTGCATGGATCGGACTATGACGTTCGTTCCCTCTACCGGGATTTTTCAATCGAGATCAACAATCTGTTCGATACCCAATTGGCCAGCATGTTTCTGGGGGAGCGCGAAACCAGTCTGGGAGCGGTGGTCAACAAACGATTCGGGATTCAATTGGACAAGCGCTACCAGAAAAAGGACTGGTCTCAACGGCCGCTGCCCGCGGGTATGATCGCGTACGCCGCTTCCGACGTCTTCCACTTGATCCCCCTGGCCCGTCAGCTGATGGATGAGTTGGTGGCCAAAAACCGCCTCGATTGGGTCAAGGAGGAGTGCGCCTATCTCTCTGAGGTGCGGCCGGTGGAAAATGACAGCGAACCGCTGTTTCTCAAATTTCGCGGTGCCGGCCGGTTGCAGCGTCGCCACCTGGCGGTATTGGAAGGGCTCTTGCAGTATCGTCGCCAGCTGGCCATCAAAATGGACCGCCCCTTGTTCAAGGTCTTTTCCAACACGTCATTGCTCAAGATAGCCTCCGAAATGGCCGACACCCCTGAGCACATGGAGGCTGCCCGCTGCTTAAGCGCCAAACAAATTCGCAGGCATGGCAGGCAACTGGCGGCCATCGTTAAAAAAGCCAAAGCCCTGGCAGCTGAGGATCTGCCAACGTATCCCAAAAAGCGTCGGCCGAGCGTGCCGCCCAAGGTGCCCGAGCGGGTCAAAGCCATCAAGATCTGGCGTGATCGCCTGGCCGGGCGACTGGCATTGGATCCCGCCCTGCTTTTCAACAAGGCACTGATGACTGCCATTGCCGTTAGCAAGCCTTCTGACATTCGTCGGCTGGGCCAGGTCGAGGGGATTCGCAACTGGCAGGTGGATGCCTTTGGCGAAGATGTGCTCAAGGTGCTGACCACCGTTCCCTAATGAATGGATCGCGGCCCATGGCTTTGAGACGCTTCTATATACCGCCGGAGATGGCCCACCACCCGCAGCCGGAGATTACCGGCTCGGATGCCGGGCATATTTGTCGGGTGCTGCGCCTCTCAACCGGTGATGCCGTTGAGCTATTCGACGGCACCGGAAAAGCCTACCGCGCGCAAATCGTTTGCGCTTCTCCCAAGCGGGTCACCTTCAGCATCCAGGACACGGTTGATCAGCTGTCACAATCGCGCCTTCGCATCACCCTGGCACAAGCCATGCTCAAGGATCGCAAAATGGATGACCTGATTCGCCAGCTGACAGAACTGGGCCTCGATTGCTGGATGCCATTTTATGCGGCGCGCTCGGTCCCCGTACCGGGAAAAAAAGGACTGGCCAAGCGGCTTGGACGATGGAAGAAAATCGCCCTTGAAGCGGTCAAACAATGTCGACGGACACGTATCCCTCAGATCAAACCCATGACCGATTTTGACCAGCTGTTGCACGCATCGGAGGCTTATCCGCTCAAAATCATGTTTTGGGAGGAAGCCGCCGAGCCATTCGACATGCCTGAACGGATCAGGGTCAGGCCGGCCAACGTATTGCTGGTGGTGGGTCCGGAAGGTGGCTTTGATCCGGCCGAAGTCCGACGGGCAAAGGCGCAGGATTTTTT
>JASFFF010000109.1:0-9548 GCA_050124445.1 Desulfosarcina sp. | reverse complement strand
TCATAAATCAGCTGTGGAGGCACATGGTATTGTTTACCAATAGTTTGTAATGTGGCAGTGTTATCATCGACTTGATATCCAGCCTCTTTTAACAAGTCCATACTCTTAGCAAGATCCAGATTCATTTTTTTGGCAAACGTTTTCAACGAAGACAATTCAGCGTGTCCATATGGAGGTTCACCATATTTCACCGCACCGGAATCTTTGAAATGATCATTCAGCGACATGACCCAGCTAAAAGGTGGCAGCATCATATAAGTGCCTAATACAAATAAGATTGTGATTATTAGGGCTGCGTTGAATTCAGAGGTGAATACCTTAATCCGCTTTGATTTGTCTTTCAGATAATTGATCAATGGTTTCCAGTTGTAATAGATGTGGAGAAACAGCGCGATAAGGAACAAAAGTCCCAAATTAATATGGATATTACCCCAATCTGTTTTAGTCATGCCCCACAGTTTCCAGTCTGCCCAATAGGCCACGCGACCCTGGGGCACAACGTATAAGATAATGCTGGTCAGAACCATCAAGATAAAAGACAACGCAGCTGTTAACGATGTAATTCGTCGAATATTCATGATGTCATCCTTTGTGCAAGCGATCACCTATCGTCGGAGTTCAGTCGACTGACTTTTCTTCGGGTTTTTGAAAACGCACATCACCCTGGACTCGTAGAAACTTGATAGAGAAAAAATGACAATAATGGTTACAAGAGAAATTTAAAGCAGATTAATGGGTACGCAAATTAACCGATAAGCAACAACCTGAATCCAGATTGGAAAATATATATCAGGCACGGCATGTTATGCGATTGACAGGTCAGACTTAGGTGTTCCCATGTCCAAGCAGATCATGATACTCGTCGTGGGTGAGCTTCCCATCATTGTCAAGATCGGCTGCATCGTATTTATCTTTCTCATCACTGTAAATTTTTTCAAATTCCGGATAGGTGACCACACCGTCTTTATTCGAATCCAGTACCCTGAAGCAGACGTGATCTCTTTTTTCATCGGCCGAACTGAAGCCTACCGCTGCTGTTAAGAAAATGGTAAAAAATAGTGAAGCAATAGCTATTTTCATTTTCCATCTCCTGTCTATTTTCAACATCTGATTGCCGTTCACAAGCTATAATACTTATAAATATTTAATATAGTTACAAATGAACAATATATAGTTAAATGGTTCCAGTCATAAGTGAGATTCGATCGCTGCTCTCTTTCTCTGCAAATGCAAATTGAGCAATTTGTGATGACTAAGCATGGTGCATGCTTGCAGCGCATTCATTCTTCCCGATGTCCATAATTTCCTGTTCTTCTTCGTCTACGTCAACCAAACCCGCGTTGATATCACGAATTTTAGCGTATTCTTCAGGTTGTTGACGAATGTTATTCCTTATAAAATCGTAAAATGCCTTCTCGTTGTCGATCCGGTAAATATCAGCATTACGTTTTTTGATTTCTCCTATGGTTGCGGCAAAAATTAGATTGGCATTTGCCTCGTCCCACTCCATATAGTGTCCTGGGAGGATGACTGTATCGTTATCGAGCCGGATCAGTATCTCGGTCATGGTCTTAAAAAGAATATACGACCATTCCTCGGCCATCCCGCCAAGATCAGGGCGACCGATGGATTGGATAAACACAGTATCGCCGGTAACGAGATACTTGCCGTCGATAGAATAACACGTGCTACCCGGCGTATGTCCTGGCGTATGGATAACGTCTACTTTATGGCCACCATTTAAGTGATGTGTTTCTCCGTGACGGGCAGACGTGTAGGGGAATTTGGCCACCTTGAAATCATCATCCGGTGCCACTATTTCAACATTAGCAGTACGTCGAAGCAGATCGCTACCTGATATGTAGTCGGCTTGACGATGGGTTTCGAAAGTTTTGGTGATGGTGCATCCTTTTGATTCGGCAAAGGCAGTATAAAATTTGGCATCTTTTGCCGGATCGAAAACCATCATCTCTTTTCCACTAATCAGCCCATAACTCAAAGAAGCCTTACCGGGCCTTCTGAACTGATAGAGTGAATAGTCGTTCCCTTTGGCAACCAGTACCGGTGAAAGGAGGTTGCCCCATGCTTTGATGCCGACCTTCATGTGCGCCACATCAGTGAACCCGTGGTTAGCCAGGATTTCTGCAACAAATTTGGATGAACCTTCCTTGGCACAAACCACACGTACATGCCTCCCTCGGGGAACTTTGGCAACGCTTTCTTCTTCCATCTCGATGAATTCCATGTAGGGAACATTGACCATATCAAATGGATAAGGCCCCTCAACTTTAAAACGGTCGAACTCTACATCGTTGCGTACGTCCAAGAGAAGAAAATCCTCTTTGTTGACCAGCCAATCGAACAGAGCATTTGCGGAAAAAGATTCTATGGTCATTGGCCCCTCCATGTCATATGAAATTCACGAAGTCCGCTTGATGATAAATCGGATGTCATTGCCGTCCTGCTTTGTTTCGATTATTTCGTGACCGGTAGTGCGACCCCATGCTGGGATATCCGTTAATGAACCGGGATCGGTGGTATACGCTTCAATCATTTCGCCAACCTCCACCTCTTTGATACCCTTGCTAATTTTTACGACTGGCATAGGGCATGCCAATCCTTTGAGATCCAACGTTTTGCTGATTTTGTTTTCATCAACCATCATTATTCTCCTTTTTGTCGTTACTATATAAAAAGCTGTACTTTGCTAGTGCCGGCCTCTTCGAGAAATTTTGCCACACCACCAAACTCCAAGTGATCGTATGTGATCATTTCCTCACGTTTGAACCCCATAAGATCCATGGACATTTCACATATCACAATGCGGACCCCGAGCTCCTCAGCAAGTCCGAACATTTCTTCCAGAGAAGCCACATTTTTCTTTTTCATCAAAGATTTCATCATTGCCGTACCCAGCCCTCCCATTTTCATTTGGGAAAGTTGAACATCCGTAGCACCTTTGGGCAGCATTGTACCAAACATGTTTCCCATAAGGTCTTTCCCTTTTACGGTTTTGTATTTGTCTCGAAGGACTGGAGTTCCCCAGAATGTAAAGAACAATACCGCATCCATCCCCATGGCCACGGCACCAGTAGCAATAACCAGGGCTGCCAGGACTTTATCCAGGGACCCACTGAAAACGACCATGGCCAGTTTGTTTTCCTGTGCATGGTTCTGTAGCGCCTCAAGCTGGGATTTTAAGGCATCGATCTGATCTTCGATTTTCTGCATGGTTTCCTCCACTAAAAATGGCAATTTATTTTGAAAAAGTATATGTTAAGATTACATTAGTTTGTCAAGTAGTCTTATTTTTTCTATAGCTGAGTTTGTACGAGCCCTCTATTGTGGATAAAAGTCCGGTTGTTGTAATCCCCAAGGATTAAGTTGAACGCAAGACCACCAAAACCATATACAATTTTAAACTTTTGTCACCGTTTCCACAGTTTATGTGGCCGAACAATTTAAGACCAGACCAAACATGCGGTTACAATGCCATATCTCACCAATTACATAGATTGAGAGTAGCCTCCGAATCGTATCCTTTTCAAATATTTGAATAGATGTCCCTATCATCAACGGTAAGAATTTTCATAACTCAACAAGTACAAGTACGCCAAGGCTATCCCCAAAAAACGGACATTACCGATTCGTGTGGCTGCCGCCAACCCAACTCACTTGCTTTTATTGTTCTTGCAAATTAGCAAAATATATCTTTCTTTATTTGTAACCTTTTCCAATCTCAAACGTTACCCATTAAAATGGACATTTACGCCGGTTTTTACAGGGACAACAAGGAACGGATATTCGCCTACCTGCTGCGGCTGACCGGGAATTATCATCTGGCCGGGGATCTAACGCAGGAAAGCTTTATTCGCTATCTCTCCCGATATGGCCGCAACGGAAACAATCGTGCGTTGCTCTACACCATTGCCCGGAACGCTGCCCTGGATGCAATACGCAAACGCCGGGAGGAGGCACTTAATCCTGTTGACGAAGTCCCTTCCACCGGCGATCCGGAAAGCCAACTGATCGAAAAACAGGTTTTCAACCATATGCTCGCTGCCATTCAACAGCTCAATCCGGTTGATCGGGAATTGATCGCCTTGCTGGCGACCGAGGCCTTCTCGTACAGGCAAATAGGCACGATTCTTAATATCAGTGAGGCCAACGTAAAGGTCAGGGTTCACCGAGCGCGCCTCAGGCTAAAGGCAATTCTAAAAGCCAACGTTTCAAAAAATGGAGGCAAGTAATGGACTATCTCTCCAGCATGTATATCGACAATGAGATGGACTTGGATCAAAAAAAACAATTCGTTGAACGAATCCGGTCTGACCATTTATTCTATGGTGAAACTTTGGAGTTTCTGGCACAGGAAAAAAAGCTGCGAAAATTGCCGGTTATGCCTAAAACACTAATGGAAAAAAAATGGCGGCCTCATGCATGGACCATTTTGGCCCGTTGGTTCAAGCCATTGGGTTTTGCTACGGCCGGGTTTGCCACCGCCGTGCTGATTGTGCTCACCCTTTTCCCGCCGCCTATGCCCACGATGTGCAACAACCGCTTCGTTCTTTTCGAACCGGCTGCCAATCAGGTAGAACTTGCCGGGTCGTTCACCGAATGGCAACGCGTGCCAATGAGACGGGCCGGTGACAGCGGATACTGGGAAGTTAACATTCAGGTGCCGCCCGGTGAGCACCGCTTCGCATATATCTTGGATGGTGACCGGCAGATGGCCGACCCCACTCTGTCCGCCAGCGAGAAGGATGATTTTGGCGGTCAAAACTCTATCTTAAGCGTGGAGGCACGCATATGATCCGCCTGCTATTGATTATCGGGTTAATGCTATTAATGACGGGCTGTGCTACCCATTATTATGATGTTAAAGGCGACACCCTAAATCTTTACCTGAACCATCCAGATGCAAAAAAGGTGACCTTTGCCTGCAGCCTGGATGGCTTTGAACCCCACGACGCTCGAAAGGTTGATGGCCGCTGGATGGTTTCGGTTCCGAGTCAAAAGCCATTCAGATATTACTATATGCTGAACGGAGAACTGTTCCTGCCGCCCTGCAAATTGAAAGAAAATGATGATTTCGGGTCGAAAAACTGCATTTTCACCCCTCACCTGTAACCTTTCTTTTGGTCAAACGTTGAACAGGTAGCGGATCATGTTAATTTATCCTCAGAAAATTCGGTTTCCGGATCAAGATTTTTCACAGGGAGGAATTATGAAAAACATCACTTCAATCATCTCTGTCTTATCCTGCTTCGCTTCTCTTAGTTTTGCAGCAGAATCGCAGAGTCTAACGCAACAGGCCATGGAAAGCGTTCAGCAGCAAACTCGTGCGATGAGTGCGATGGGCATACCCGAAGCCCAGGCCCAAAAAATGCTGACCCAGATGGTTCAAAATCGCTATCAGAAGCAGAACATAATACGCGCCCAACAGGTAGTTACTGATACCGCTAAAGCAGGGCTGCCCACCGAACCGGTAATGAGCAAGGCCATGGAAGGCATGGCCAAACATGCCAGTCAAAATCAAGTCATCTTGGCCATGGAGACCGTGCGCAGCCGATATGCATATGCAAACCGGCTGGCAAGATCCTTGTCTGACGACAACGAAAATATCGACACCATGACCCAGGCCATCGCGGACAGTATGGCAGCAGGAATGAAAGCCGAGAACCTGGAGTCGGTGATGGCCCAACTGCAAGTCCGGACCCAAAACCAGCAGCAAACACGAAACAAATCGGAAGATAAAAACTTAGCGGTACAGACTATGCAAACCATCCGAACAATGGCGAGACTTGGTGTCCCTCCTTCCGATGTGTCCGACACCCTATGCCAGGCGCTACAAAACCAGTATACCTATCAAGAAATGAAGCAGCTGCATCATAAAGTTTCCAAGCAAGCCCAGAGCACCTCACCTCATCAGAATACCAGTCGAAATAACGCTACCGTCGGCAAGGGTGGTAGTAGTGGAGGAGGTTCCGGCAGTGGTGGTGGAGGCTCGGGCAGTGGTGGCGGAGGCTCGGGCAGTGGTGGTGGAGGCTCGGGCAGTGGTGGTGGAGGCTCGGGCAGTGGTGGTGGAGGCTCGGGCAGTGGTGGTGGAGGCTCGGGCAGTGGTGGCGGATCTAAGTAGTGGACGCTACTTAGATTGTTGCCGTTAGGAAAATAACGTTCCGTTTACAATCTTATTAAAATGACTGGAGGTAAGGATGAAAAAAATGTTTGCAGTGTTGGTTTCAATGGCCCTTCTGGTTAGTGTAGCGGTATCCCCGGTATGGGCAGGTGGTGGTAAGAATCAACATGAAAAGGGGGCTCCGACAGCTCCAGGACCAGGAGATGATGCACAAGGGAATCAAGCTGATTAACTGCCAGTAAAAAAACCTTTAGCGCTTAATTTTAAAATCTTACAGCATATGTAGCGTTTTTTTTAGAGCCGCCTTTGCTGTAGTATTTAGGCCTTCAATTTTACCATGTGTAAATTGTGAGAAATTGTGATTACCTCGCTCTGGCTGACACTGTCAATTGTTGGGATAGATGGCTTTCCGATTGACTGGCAGTATTTCAGCTCCAGATAAGATACGTACAACATATTTTATTTTGATCGAGGGCTGCAAAAAATAGCACATCACCAGCCTGAATTTTTCCGATCTTAAAAATTGCATTTTTGAGAATTTCAATCCGACCAATTGTTTTTCGGTCGGCGCTTAATGACCGCTGTCGTGTGTTTTCCGATACAAGGCATAGTAGGTTACCGGAATCACCACCAGGGTGAACACTGTGGAGGCCAAAAGTCCGAATATCAGGGTCCAGGCCAACCCCGAGAAGATGGGGTCCAGGGTGATGGGCCAGGCGCCCAAAGCCGTAGTAGCGGCGGTGAGCAGAATCGGACGCATGCGGATGGCCCCGCTTTGCAGGATCGCTTCGTCGAAGGGCAGACCCCGTTTCAGGGCCTCCTGGATGAACTCGATGAGCACGATGGCGTTGCGGATCACGATGCCGCCCAGGGCGATCATGCCGATCATGCCGGTGGCCGTGAAAAAGACCGGGTCGGCAAAGCCTCCGATCGTTTTCCCCGTAATCAGGTTGAGCAGCCAGAACCCCGGCATGGCCCCGATCAGAGTCAACGGAATGGCCATCATGATCAGCAGGGGCATGAAAAACGACCCGGTCTGCACGATCAGCAGGATGTAGATACCGGTGAGTGCTGCCGCAAAGGCGATGCCCATGTCCCGGAATACCCGTAGGGTAATTTTCCACTCGCCCTCGCCGGCCCACTGGGCACGCGTACCGACGGGCATGGGGGTCGATCGGAGCTGTTTCATCATATCCAGCACGGCCTCACCGGGCGCCCGCCCGGCCATCTCGCCGGTGACAAACACCACCCGCTCCAGATTTTTATGGTAGATGGGCTGCTGCTGGTTCACACTCACCGGTGTGACCAGTTCGGCCAGAGGAATCATGGCTCCGGTGGCGCTTTTCACCGGGATCTGGCTCAACTGCACCGCTCCGGACCGCTTGTGGCGCGGCAGGATGGTATTGACCATCAGCGGCTGGCGTTCCATGGGCCGGTGCACGGTGGCCGGGGTGTCACCCGACAGTGCGATACGCAGGGTTTGGATGATTTGCTGGGTGGACACCCCATGCAGGGCGGCCTTTTCCTTGTCCACGACAAAATCGATGCGCTGCCGGTCGGCCTCGGTGGAGTCGTCGATATCGGTGACGAACGGTTCGGCCGCCATGACCTGTTTCACATGGGCGGCGCCGGCGATCAACTGCCGGTATGGGACATCCCGGTTGCCGTAGATTTCGGCCACCAGCGTGGAAAGCACCGGCGGCCCGGGTGGTGTTTCCACGAGTTTGATATCGGCCCGGTTAGCTGCCGCAATCTTCTCCAGGTCTTTTCTCAGGCGCAGGGCGATGGCGTGGCTTTGTTGCTCGCGCCGTCCCTTTTCGACCAGGTTGATGCGGATGTCGGCCAGGTGGGGACCTTCTCTGAGATAGTAGTGGCGCACCAGCCCGTTGAAGTCGATGGGTGAGGCCGTGCCCGCATAGGTGACATAGCTGGTCATCTCGGGCACCGTACGCAGGTAATCCTCGAACTGACGCACCACTGCGTCGGTGGCTTCCAGGGTGGTGCCTTCGGGCAGGTCCACCACAATCTGGAATTCATTCTTGTTGTCGAAGGGCAGCATCTTCAGCGGCACCAGCCGGAACACCACCAACCCCACCGGAACGATTAACAGGGCGATGATGGCAGCCAGCAGTCCATAGCGCCGCTGGCGAGATGCCAGAAAGGGCGAGACGGCCGCCCGGTAGATACGATGGATGCGGCTGTGCGTATCTGCTGGTGAATCACCCCGGTCCCCTTCCGTGGCCGGATGACGCCTGAGCAGCAGGTAGGTCATCCAGGGGACGATGGTCAGGGCGCACAAGGTAGAGAAAATGACCGTCATGGGTACGTTGGACGCCATAGGGGCCATGTAGGGACCCATCATGCCGGTGATGAAAAACAGGGGCGTAAAAGAGATGATGATGGCGATGGTGGACATGACCACCGGCGGAAGCACCTCGTTGACGGCGAAGAGCACATTGCCGATGGGGCCGCGTTTGCCGGTGAACATGTGGCGCTGAATGTTGTCCACGTTGGTGATCGGATCATCCACGACCAGGCCCAGCGAGAGAATCAGGGCAAACAAGGTGACCCGGTTGATGGTGTAGCCGAACAACAGGTTGACGAACAGGGCCAGCGAAAAGCTGATGGGCACAGCCAGCGCCACCACTAAAGCCTCGCGCCATCCCAAAGAGAACGCCAACAGAACCACCACGGTGACGATGGCAAAGGCCAGCGAGGCCAGCAGTTCGTTGACCTTCTGCTGGGCGGTTTCACCGCTGTTGCGGGTCACCGCCACGTATACGTGGTCGGGGATAATGTCTTTTTTTAGGTTATCCAGTTCTTTGAGTATGTTGTCGGCCACGGCCACCGCGTTGGTGCCGCGCTTTTTGGCCAGGGCCAGGGTTACCGCCGGGTAGGCAAGCGGCGTATCGGTCAATCTGTTGGCCTTGCGGTAGTAGTGTGAATAGCCGATGCGTGAGTAGTTGTCGGCCTCGGCGGGGCCGTCCTCGATGGTGGCGATATCACGCAGGTAGACCGGTCGGCCCTGGTGCACGCCGACCACCAGCCCGCCCACCTCCGCGGCCGAAGCCAGAAAGGCGTTGGCCGTGACCGTGACGCTGCGGTTGGCCTGGGAAAAAATGCCGGCGGTCACCGAAGCGTCGGCGCCCACCAGCGCAAGGCGGACCTCGGGCAGGGAGACGTTTAGGCCGAACATGCGTTCCGGCAGCAGTTCCACACGTACTTCCCGGCTGCGGCCGCCGACGATCTGGGTGCGTGAAATGTCCTTAACCGCGGAGAGCCGCGCCAGTACCTCTTCACCCACACGGCGCAGGGCGTGATCGTCGTAGCGGTCCGAAAAGAGGGTCAGGTTGACGATGGGCACATCGTCGATCTCGACGGGTTTGATGACCCAGCCGCGGACGATGGG
>JASFFF010000108.1:0-9551 GCA_050124445.1 Desulfosarcina sp. | reverse complement strand
CCGACTGCCCCACGCCCACCGTTTCGACAATGACCACGTCGAAGCCGGCCGCCTCGCAGACCAGCAGGGTTTCCCGGGTCATGCGGGCCACACCGCCCAGGGTTCCCCCGGAGGGAGAGGGGCGGATGAATGCTTCCGGCGCTACGGACAGCCGTTCCATGCGCGTTTTGTCGGCCATCACACTGCCCCCGCTGCGGGTGCTGGAAGGATCCACGGCCAACACGGCCACCTGATGTCCCTTTTCCACCAGCATCATGCCGAAACTTTCAATAAAGGTGCTTTTACCGACCCCGGGAACGCCGGTGATACCCAGGCGGGTCGCCGTTCCCGTATGTGGAAGCAGGCGCTCCACCACGGTGCGTCCCAATTGCCGATGCGCGGGGTGTGCGCTTTCGATCAGGGTGATGGTTTTGGCCAGGATGCGGCGGTTGCCGGAGCGGACGCCGTCAATATAGAAATCGGGGTCTTTTTCGCCCATTGGAGAAAACAGCTCCCGTTGTTGTCGGTTATGCTGCCCGGCTTTCCAGGGCGTTGAGGACCTTATTGGCCGAATCGGTGATGGCCGTTCCGGGACCAAATACGCCCACGGCGCCAGCTTGATACAGAAAATCGTAATCGCCCGGAGGGATGACGCCACCAACGATCACCATGATATCCTGGCCACCGGCGGCTTTGAGTGCCTCTATCAACTGGGGCACCAGGGCCTTGTGACCGGCTGCCAGGCTGGAGGCGCCCACCAAGTGGACATCGTTTTCCACGGCCATTTTGGCGGCCTCCTCCGGCGTCTGGAACATGGGGCTGATATCCACATCGAACCCTAAGTCGGCAAAGGCCGTCGCCACCACTTTGATGCCACGGTCGTGGCCATCCTGGCCCATCTTGGTGAGCAGGATACGGGGTCGCCGGCCCTCCTTCTCCATGAAATCACCCGCGCGTTTGCGAATGGCCTCAATCACCTCATTGTCGTCATATTCAGAGGCATAAACACCGGAGATGCATTGCGTGGTGGCCACGAATCGGCCGAAGACCTTCTCCATGGCATCGGACACTTCGCCCACGGTGGCCCGGGCACGGATGGCTTCAATGCTGGCCGCCAGCAGGTTGCCGCCATCTTCGGCCGCCTGGGTCACACCATTGAGGGCACTGCGTGCGGCCGCATCGTCACGGTCGGATTTGAGTTTGTTGATCAGGCTGATCTGATCCTCACGCACCTGCTCAGAGACTTCGAGCACATCCATGGGTGTGTCTTCGTCGATCTTGTATTTGTTGACACCGACGATGACATCCAGTCCCTGGTCGATGCGGGCCTGCTTACGGGCCGCCGATTCCTCGACGCGCAGCTTGGGCATGCCGGTTTCGATAGCTTTGGCCATACCGCCCAGTTCCTCTACCTCGTCGATGATCTTGCGGGCCTCCTTGACGATGCCGTCGGTAAGCGATTCAACGTAGTAGGAGCCGCCCAGCGGATCCACCGTGTGGCATACCTGAGACTCCTCCTGGATGATGATCTGGGTATTGCGGGCGATACGGGCCGAAAAATCCGTGGGTAATCCCACGGCCTCGTCAAAGGAGTTGGTGTGCAGACTTTGGGTGCCGCCCAATACTGCAGCCAGGGCCTCCAGAGTCGTGCGGATAATGTTGTTGTAGGGATCCTGCTCGGTAAGGCTCCAACCCGATGTCTGGACATGGGTGCGCAGCATCGAGGATTTGGGATTTTTCGGATTGAAGGGTTTGATCAGATCGTGCCACAGGAATCGGGCGGCCCGCAGCATGGCGATCTCCATGAAAAAATTCATGCCCACACCGAAAAAGAAGCTGAGTCGCGGCGCAAACGCGTCGATATCCAATCCCGCCGCGATGGCTGCCCGCACGTATTCCAGTCCATCGGCCAGGGTGAAGGCCGTCTGCAGAACACTGTTGGCACCGGCTTCCATCATGTGGTAGCCGCTGATACTGACCGTGTTGAACTTGGGCATGTTCTGCGAACAATAGGCAATAATGTCCGAGACAATGCGCATGGACGGCTCGGGTGGATAAATATAGGTGTTGCGGGTGAGGTATTCTTTTAAGATGTCGTTCTGGATGGTGCCGGAGAGTTGTTCCTGTTTGACGCCTTGTTCTTCGGCAGCCACGATATAACCGGCCATAATCGGCAACACCGCCCCGTTCATGGTCATGGAGACGCTCATCTTGTCCAGGGGGATCTGATCAAAAAGCACTTTCATGTCTTCCACCGAGTCGATGGCCACACCGGCCTTGCCCACATCGCCCATCACCCGGGGATGGTCGGAGTCGTAGCCGCGGTGGGTGGCCAAGTCGAAAGCCACCGAAAGCCCTTTTTGACCGGCGGCCAGGTTGCGCCGATAAAACGCATTGGATTCCTTGGCAGTTGAAAACCCGGCATACTGGCGGATGGTCCACGGACGCCCGGCGTACATCGTGGCCATGGGACCTCGGACATACGGGGCGAAGCCGGGCAGCGTGTTGACATGGGGCATGCCTTCAATGTCTTCCGCCGTATAGAGCGGGCGCACGCGAATGCCTTCAGGCGTATCCCAGTCCAAATCCTCCAGGGGTCTCCCCCTGAGCTGTTTGGTGGCCAATTCTTTCCATTGCTGCACATTGGGACGTTCTGACATGTTCTGCTCCTTTGCTTTAAAACGATTGTTCGATTTCCAAAGTTATTTTCGGCCGTTTGGCCAATACCGCCCACTATCTAAGCCGACCCATTGCTGTCCGGATTGGATATGGCACGCCAGATCATATCGAAAAGCGTACCGGCCTGGTCTGTCAAATGGCCCTGTTGTCCTCTGGAGATCCACATGGTAAAGGCCCGCTGAACGGTTCCCAGCATAAAATCCAAGAGCACGCCGGCACGTACGTGGGGATTCAATTGCCCCTCTTTTTGACCCTTGCGCATGACCTCAAGGTAAAGGTTGATCATCTTTTTCTGCTTGAAGGTTTCATCGGCCATCCAGGTTTCCATGGGCAGGGTCATGAATATGATCCTGGCCAGGCCCGGATTGCGCTCGTAGTAGTCCAGCTGAAGCCAGAGCACCTTGCGCATTTTTTCTTTCAAATCTTCGATGCCCTGCAGGTGGTCATAAATCCGTTCGGTCAGTTTTCCCAACCAGACGTCGACAAATGCAAAAACCAATCGTTCTTTGGAACCATAATGCTTATAGATGGTTGAAAAGCTGACACCCGCCCGATTGGCCACATCGCGAATATTGGCCTTGTGAAAATCAGAATAGGAAAAGATGTCCATAACGGCCTGTTCCAGGCGCTGGTAGACATCGGGCTTTAGGGGGGTAAACATTGTTCTGATTGGTCTGTAAATTGTTGCCGACTAAGAGGCGGTCTATTTCTATAATATTGAATTATATATAAATAAAAACTAAACCCACATTTTCTCCAGCAGCTTATTTAGACAAAGAATAATGATGTTTTCGTTCGTATGAAACATATATCTATTTGTAATCTATTTTAAAAATAAAATATGAAGAGGTTGATTACGCTGAAGGTGTAACAATGTTATGATTCAAGAAATAAAATGCCCGGCCCGCCTCTGTCAAGAAAAATAAAATGAATATCAATCATTTGATGAAGAGGCGTAAATGTTGGCGGCAGCATGGTCATTCAAACGGCAATTCCATCGGGCGATCTAACGCTTGAACAACTTCCTGAACGTGCGTATAGTGCTCCAACCCATGTATCGATTAGACGACTACGATTACCACCTACCGGAGCGACTTATCGCCCAGACACCAGCTCCCGACCGCGATGGCTCCCGGCTGCTCCACTTAAATAGGCGCGATGGCAATATTGTGCATCGCCAATTTAATGATATCGTTTCTTTGCTGCATCCCACGGATGTTCTTGTGGTCAATGACACCCGGGTCGTTCCCGTGCGTCTGTATGGCCGCAAGGATACCGGTGGCAAAGTCGAACTGCTGATCTTGAATTATGGCGAAGCAGACGGCTCGCCGCAGGATCGTCAGCGGGTGTTACGCTGTCTGATCAAAGCCTCCAAACCGCTCCGCCCAAGCACGCGCCTTTTTTTCGAAGAAGGGTTAGAGGCCCAGGTCATTGATTCGAGCGATGGCATTTACAGTGTGCGTTTTTGGACCCCGGACGCCTTCGATCAGCTGCTCGACCGTATTGGGCGGATGCCTTTACCGCCATACATCAAAAGAGACCTTTCCCATCGGGATGACTCCGACCGGAACCGCTACCAGACCGTTTATGCCCGTGAGCGCGGCGCCATTGCCGCACCTACTGCCGGACTTCACTTTACCGATGAGATTGTCGCCCGCATCAAAGCAATCGGCGTAACCGTGGTGACCGTTACCCTGCATGTGGGCTACGGCACCTTTGTTCCCGTTCGTGTGGACGACATCAGGGATCATCGCATGCATGACGAACGGTTCCATATTCCCGATGAAACGGTCCGAATCGTCAACCGTGCCAAGTCAGCGGGACAGCGCGTGGTTGCTGTGGGCACGACGAGTGTGCGAACGTTGGAGTACGCAGCACGGGGCGACGGCTGTCTGCCGGCGGGTGCCGGTCGGTGCGACCTGTTTATTTTTCCCGGTTATCAATTTAAAATCGTGGACGCATTGCTGACCAATTTTCATCTGCCCCGGTCGACGCTGCTCATGCTGGTATCGGCTTTTGCCGGCCGGGAAACCATCTTGTCGGCCTATCATGCGGCGGTAGCGGCAGAATACCGTTTTTTCAGCTATGGGGATGCGATGTTGATTGAATAATCGTGATGGACCCGTAAACAGTCGAAAGCCATCAATCGTTCTGGGTTTAACCTTCTACGCCCCGACATCTTGGCCAAAGATGGGTTGATAACCGTTTCAACCTGCCAAACATAACGGATTCAAAATGGATGCGTTCAATTTAACCGCCCAATGCGGCGCTGCCCGTGCGGGTTATTTTGATACGATTCACGGCCGCGTTCAGACGCCCGTCTTTATGCCTGTGGGCACCCAGGCCACGGTCAAGGCCTTGAGCCCCGAGGAACTGACGGCCGCCGGCGCCCAGATTATCCTGGGCAACACCTACCACCTGTACCTGCGGCCCGGATGCGACATCATCGATCGCTTTGCCGGACTGCACCGTTTCATGAACTGGGAGCGGCCCATTCTTACCGACAGTGGTGGTTTCCAGGTGTTTTCGCTGGCCAAGCTGCGCAAACTCACCGAGGAAGGTTACGCTTTTCAGTCTCACATCGATGGTTCGCGGCATATGCTCTCACCTGAAAAATCCGTCCAGGTCCAGACCCGTCTCAATTCGGATATCATGATGTGTCTGGATCAGTGCCTCGAGCATCCGGCCACCCGTGAGCAAACTGAAGCGGCATTGGATCTGACCAGTCGCTGGGCGTCACGCTGCAGGCGGTTCTGGAATGACCACACTGATGGTCGCAACCGGCTGTTTGGCATTGTACAGGGGGGCATGTTTACCGATCTGCGGTCCCGTTCGGTCGAGGCGCTCACGGCCTTGGATTTTCCAGGCTACGCCATCGGCGGCCTCAGCGTGGGTGAACCCAAGGCGCTAATGATGGAAATGGGGGCGCACACACTTCCCCTGCTGCCCCAAGACCGGCCGCGCTATATCATGGGTGTGGGTACGCCCGACGATCTGGTGGAAATGGTGGGCATGGGCGCCGATATGTTCGACTGCGTCATGCCCACCCGTAATGCCCGCAACGGCCAGATGTTCACCCAATGGGGAACAATCAATATCTGTAATGCACGCTTTCGTGAAGACGATGGACCTGTGGATCCGTCATGCAGCTGTTATACGTGCCGTAATTTTAGCCTGGCCTATTTGCGGCACCTGTATACGGCCCGTGAAATTTTGGCCTACCGGCTCAATACCATTCACAACATTCACTATTATCTCAACCTGGTGGGCGACATGCGCAAGGCCATTGTCCGCGGAAGGTTTGACCAATTCAGAAAGGCGTTCTATAGTATGCGTCAAAAGTGCTGATATCCAGCGCATTCATTCACAAAGGAAAGCAGATATGAGAGAAAAAGTAGAAGCAGCCATGAACAAAATCCGCCCCATGCTTCAAGCAGACGGCGGCGACGTGGAATTGATCAGTGTAGAAGACGGCATTGTCAAGGTTCGTCTTCAGGGTGCCTGCGCCGGTTGTCCCATGTCACAGATGACACTCAAAAACGGCATCGAGCGCGTATTGAAGCAGCAGATTCCGGAAATAAAAGCCGTAGAATCCGCCTGATTCGCCACCCGCTCTTTTAAGCTCGTTTGCTTGCAGCCTCCTCCAAACGCGCTTCGCCGTGGCGTTCCTGTTTCGACGGCGGCATCTTCAGACGGTGGCTCGGCCACTCCATGCAATTGTTCCCGATCGCCGCGACCGGTCACCAACAGTTGGGCCGTTTTTGACTGAGCATACAAGAGGGTTTTTGACTGAGCGTACAAGGGGGAATGATGAAGGAATCGCTATCACCCGGAATCGAACACCAATTTCGTTTTCGTGTCACCGATGCCAAAACCGTCCCGGCCCTGTATCCGGAAGCCACCGAATTTCAGGTCATGCCTACGGTTTTTGCCACCGGATTTATGGTTGGGTTTTTTGAATGGGCCTGTATTCAGGCTTTGAAGCCACACCTGGACTGGCCTGAGGAGCAGACAGTGGGGATCCACATCGATGTCAGCCATACGGCGGCCACGCCTCCCGGATTTGAAGTGACCGCAACCGTGACACTCGTGGAAGTCGATCGCCGTCGCCTGGTATTTGAAATCGAGGCCCATGATGGGGTCGATCGGATTGCCCAGGGCAAGCACGAACGCTTTATTATCGATAAAGTCACATTCGATGAGAAGCTGAAGAAGAAGATTGCCAATGCGGGCCGTTAATCGGACGTCCCCGAATATGGCCGAACGAGCGTGTTATTGCGCCGAGAGCGTCTTGACTGCCACTTTGTCAGCAGCACTTTCCATGATCCACACACGGCGGACCGATGCCGCTATCACCCTTGGTACATGCTCTCGGCAATGTCGGCGACCTCGCATTCAACGCCATTGTCCCTAAGCAATTGCATCACCGCTGGCATGCGTGCGACGGTTTCGATTTTTACTTCGGCGCTTCCTTGACCCCGTCTGACGATAAACGCATGCCGATCCAAAATCCGCAGCGCGCGTTCGCAGTCGCTTACCCGAAAACCGAGGACAGAGTAATCTGCCATGTAAAATGTTGGCAAACGCTGAAGCTCGACGGCATCAGCCGGTGAGTCCTGTTTGCGGACAATCGGGACGTGTGTCATAGTCGCTTTCCTGTTGGTTGTATTGCCAATTGAGATAATAATTAAAATATAAACCATCCTCATGTAAGGGCAACTGCAGCCGGATTCACAGAAGCGACCGCCAGACAGGCACTGCGCTTTCACTACACGCTGTCGGAATACCGGCCGACCCGCCTGGTTCGATTGCGCCGGTTGGCCCGGCGATGGGGCCATGGTGAAATCCTGGTCAAGGACGAATCCATGCGATTCGGCCTCAAGGCCTTCAAGGTACTTGGCGGCAGCGGCCTTTTGGACGGGCCCGGGAGGTCACTGCAGGCATGTTCGGCTGCGGGGAAGCGGATTGTTAAGATTGTTGGTTATCGGTTCGTGGCTGAGCGGCGAGTGGTTATTTACCCCAGGCTTTCGATTACCTCACAAACCGTTTGCGATGAGGCACAGGTGATCCCGATCTTTTCCAATGCAGCCACATCTGACGGCATAATTCCGGACAGGGCATCCGTGACTGCCGTGATGCGAAAATCCCGTTCACTGGCCTGATAAATGGATGTCCGGGGGCAATTGGGGAAGTTGCAGCCGCAAACGACCAGTGTGGAGACAGCCTTTTCCCGGCAGAGGGCTTCGAGGGGCGTGCGGTAGAAGGCACCCCAGCGGGGTTTGTACATCAGGATCTCATCAGGGCCGATCGGTTGGGGCGTTCCGGAAAGCAGCAGATCGTCATCGATGCGGATCGTTTGACTGGGTAGCAGCGCATCCACGGGCCGACGACCCGCAGACCCTTTCAGCAGGATCTTCTCTCCCGCCAGTAAAGACGCCCTGCGGCATCGGTCCGCGTCCTGTGCGTCGGATGTGTAGATCCGCATAACATGAATGATGGGACGGCCGGCGGTGCGAAACGTTTGGCACAAATGCCTGATCGGTTCCAGGATATCGGATGTGCCGGCAACCTCGAACGAGCCGCCTGCCAAGGTGTCATTTTGAACGTCGATGGTGACCAGGGCAGCCCGGTCGTATTCGGGTGCGGTGAAAGGGTCATATGGGGTCATGATTGCTTTCGGTTGAGAAATTGTGGTTGATTGTCACGTTTGGGGCAATCGGCGAACCGTCTATCCTACAAAAAACATGTGACTGAAAATGGCCCTGGTATTCGCCTCGTCCGATTGTAAAGCGGTTGGGCCCGTTTTTTTTGATTTGGTATAACCGGTTGGCGGCAGGTTTGACAATACTGCCGGCGGTTTCCGTTTCTCCTGCCAGGCTGCCACCGATGGAAACAGCGACACCGGGTGTCAGCCCGTTCTCCTGGATCGGAGACTTCTCTAAAATTGGTATTATAAAAGGTCGATATCTGTGGCTTAATCCAAAACGTAACGCGGATAGGTGGCCTTGGCGCACTCGGCCAATCGAAGGTCCAATTCCATGGTTATAAACGGTTCCTGGCCGGATGTGGTGCCCAGCACGCCACCTGCTTGGGGTTCAATAATCCAGCCCATGCCGCCGAAATCCAAATCGGAACCATTGGGACCGGTCAAATTGGACGAGATGCAATACGCACCCGACACGACTGCCGCCGATCGTCCCCCGACCAGCCACATGTCGGCGGAAGCGACCGGCGTTGCCCGCGGACATACGATGATGTGGGCACCCTTTTGGCCATACGTGCGGGCATGCCCGCTAAACCACAGCTCCGTACAGATCAGGAAGCCGATGCATGCATTGCCGCAGCGAATGGTTTCAAAGGCCTTTTCACCCCGACGGTACCACGTGGCTTCCCAGAAACCGGCTTCGTCGGGCAGATAATATTTGGTATGCGCCCGGGTGGCCCCATTTTGGGCAGACCATACGAATCCATCATTATAGCACACGCCGTTGCGAACCACCGGCTGTGTGCCCAAGACCACCGCGACCCCCAGTTCAAAAAGACGATCGATCCATTGATGGTGCGCTTCGACCGATTGCTGCCAACGCTTGGGATCTGGCCGGTCCGAGGCAGCCAGCCATGGAAAAAAGGGCATTTCCGGAAGCAGCACCAGATCGCTTTGGGCCGATCGGGTGTGCGCCGCCAAGCGCGTCCACGCGTCGTTTAGTCCCTTGGGGACGTTGGGCAGTTGGCAAACGGATATTCTCAACGGGCGCTCCTTGTTAGTAAAGCGGGCGCATGAAAATGATCGTTTATGCTTTTCTCATGCCCCTATCCAATGGTAGGGCAGTCAAGAACACGAGGTCAACTGTAAATTGGCCTGCGGATAGGTGGCCACTGGCCGTGATGTCGGC
>JASFFF010000107.1:0-9570 GCA_050124445.1 Desulfosarcina sp. | reverse complement strand
CTTTGCCGAGATCAGTGACCGTGGTGACACCGGCCGGATTGCCCGAGGGAACCAGAATGACCAGGCGGTTGTGCAGATATAGGCGATGGCTGCCGGCTGCAATTTTGCCTGCATCGGTCAATCGTTGCATGGCCGCCTGGTTGACCGAACTGTAGATGTCCGCTGCCGCATCGATTTGTTGGCCGCGAAAAAGGGCTCCGCCGGCCAGAATCTGCTTCAACTGCAGCCCCGGTGGCAATGTCTGATAGTAGATGCGCTGGATCTGGGGATGCTGCCGCTGGAATTCGCCGATCAATGCATCCATCATCATGAACTGGTTGCCGGCCATGAAAAGATTCAACTGGCTGGTTTCAAGCCACTTGAGGTGGTGAAGGTCATCTTTTCGCGTGTCGGGAATAACCGGAAGACCGGTTTTTTCAGTCATGCGAGGCTCCCTGGCGAGGCGGGTTGGTGATTGTTGGGCAGCGCGCTGGTTGGGCTGACTGACACCAGGGTTTGAAATGGGCCTTAGCGCCCGTCAAAGGCTGCATTCGCATTGGCCCAATACGGCAGCGGGCCGGGGCCTTGGCCTGTCCAGGCGTCGTCATCCGCCGAAAGACCGGACAGCTCTTTCAACGCCTCGCGAATCTCCCTGGAACCCCTGTCGTGGATCTGTTTGATCATGGCGTGCTCGCCCACCACCTGTGTCAGTGAATAGTGACCGTTGGTGTTTTTCAGGTTGGTGTGCAGCAAATCACGAATGGCCGCCCAACTGTCACGTCGGGTTTGGTTGGGAAGCGGGGTGAGCCGATCCAGTTTTCCTATCCATTTTTTTAAAAAGCGCGAATAGAAATAACGCTGAACCACGCTCAACCAAAAAATGAACAGGGTGACGCTCAGCAGACCGGCACCGGTCATCTGAAGCATAGGGTCCAGAACGGCAATCGGTGGCAGGTTCATCAGGCCCAGCCAGCCGGCCGCACCACCCACGAGCGCTACGGCCAGCCCACTGAAAAAGGATTTCACCCGGAACAGGCGCGCTTTTCGGCGATAGCTGATCATCCCCTCCAACAGATGGCAGAGACGCTCACCGTGCGTTTCCACAAAAGAGGCCAGATTGTCCAGCCGATGGCAAGGCGCTTGAAGCACCGATTTCTTGAGTTCATCGCGCTGGTTGTCCAAATAGTGGAGATAGGCGGCCTGGGGATCTTCCATGCGGCCGCTTTTTTCCGCTGCCCATGATGAATAGGTCAAATGGATCATGGGGATGTCTTTGCGGCCGGTTATCTGGGAGAGGTTCCAGCACAAGGTGCCGTAAACACGCAGCAGATCGGTCATGGATGAACATTCGTCAATGCGATTGAGCACATACAGCACGCGGTCTTCGAAGGTCTTTGTCGGAAGTGTGTCCCGCAGACTGGTATGCGCCTCACGCACCGTTCCCGCTTTGTGTGGATCGAATAAAACCAGCACCAGGTCGGCGATTTGGGCAAGATCGCCGATGACATCCTGATAATTGTATCCCCGGTCCCGTTCGCTGATGCTGTCCAACATGCCGGGGGTGTCGATGATGGCCAGATTTTTCAGAAATGGGGAGTTGACCTTTTTGAGCTTAAAATGGGCAGCGAATTGCTGACCGTGCTTTTTTAGCATTTCGAACGGATATTCCGGGTCGTTGAGCAGGAATTTCCCATCCCGTTGATCGGTCACACGCACCGCGCCACCATCCGATTCGGCTTCATCGAAAGTGATCACGGTAAACGAATCATCCGTGGGTGCCTGTCCAGTGCCCTGCACGTCCAGACCCAGGAATTCATTGATCAAGGTGGACTTGCCGGATGAATAGTTGCCCAAAACCAGGACTTGGGGGCGCCATTTGATATTGGTCTCCAGGGGCACTTCGCTGTAGCCGTAGCGCATGGCTACAGGGGTTAGCTGTTCAGAAACCATTTCCAGCAGCTCGGTGCGCAGAGCAGTTATATAGTTGTCGCGATACATGAATGTCTCCGGTCGGCGTGCAGCTAGGTTGGCGGCAACCACGGGTTTGTATTACAAACCTTAGCAGGTATAAGGCTTTGCTGTAAACAAATCAAGCTTATATCGATAACGGCCGCATGGTTTAGCCGATGCCGGGAGGGCCCGTTCAGTGCCCGCCGCATCCGCAGCCGCAATCGCTGCAGCTGCCGCCGGCGGCCATGGCTTGAATCACTTCGCGGTCCTTTGCACGCACAACACCCGTAACCGTCACCTGCAGGCAGGTCGGTGTCATGATGCCTGTTTGTTCGCGCAGGGCCAGCTCGAGATGGCCAATGGTTTGACAATGGTCGCCGGGGGCCATGTCGAAACGAAGCCGGTCACCGACCCGTTTCCTGTATAAGGCCTTTTCGAACGGAGTAATCCCCGATGGACCGATTCCGAAAATAAATTCGAAAGGGGTGCCCGCACCCTTTTGCGCTGCGGTATCATCGGTTTGAAGGTCCAAAGAGACTTTCATGAGGTTATCGATCATTCTGTCGGTACTGGACATACAGCCTCCACCCATCGTTTTTTAAGTCAATGTACGGCGGTCCGGCATCCTGTCAGGCCATCCTACAGGCATGGCCATGTAAATGCCCTATTAGCACAAAATGAAAAACGGTGGAACCCACGGTTTGCCGCCTGCTCGGCAGAAGAAAGCCGGCAACGTCCGGGTTGATCATTGGCCCGGACTCGTCTATATTGGCCACCGGTTGGCTGCTTTTCAGGCATTCTTGCCTGTGGGCGCGCATCACCGCGCAACGACGCCGGTGAAGGAAGCATGCGTGTTGAACAGATCGGATCCATTTATGACCACACCCGACCTGACCGTTGACATTGGTGGCCTGAGTTTGCAGAATCCGGTGATGACCGCCTCGGGCACCTTCGGCTACGCCCGCGAATTTGATCATTATATCGATTTGAACCGCTTGGGCGCGATCATCGTCAAAGGCCTTTCGGTCAAGCCCACAAAAGGCAATCCACCGCCGCGCATCGTCGAAACCGATTGCGGCATGCTCAATGCCATCGGATTGGAGAACGTGGGCATCGACGCCTTCATCGCAGACAAGCTGCCCTTTCTGCAAACGCTCTGCCCGCCCACCATTGCCAATATTTACGGCAAGACCATCGACGAATATGCGTTGTTGGCCGAGCGCATCCAACAACTTGACGGGGTTGACGGCCTGGAGGTCAATATCTCCTGTCCCAACGTAAAAGAGGGTGGCGTGGCCTTTGGTTCGGATCCCATACTCGCCTATGACGTGGTCAGTGCCGTACGGGAAAAAACCGCCAAGTTCTTGATGGTCAAGCTTTCACCCAACGTCAGCGACATCGCGCGTATGGCCGAGGTGGCCGAGGACGCCGGGGCGGACGCCTTGTCGCTGATTAACACCATCACCGGCATGGCCGTCGACCTGAGCACACGACGACCCAAGCTGGCCAATGTTACCGGGGGGCTCTCCGGCCCGGCCATTAAACCGGTCGCCTTGCGTATGGTTTGGCAGGCCGCCCAGGCGGTAGACGTTCCCATCGTCGGCGTGGGTGGCATCATGAATGCCGTGGATGCGCTCGAATTTTTAATGGTGGGCGCTACGGCCATTCAGGTCGGTACCGCCAATTTTATCAATCCCGATGGTACGATGGCGATTATCGACGGGATGGCGGCGTGGCTGCAGGATGCGGGCATCGATGATGTGAAGCAATTGATAGGATCGCTGAGGACGGATGGACACTGACAACCAAAGGAGAAAACAATGAGAAGAGGACTGTTTGCCTGTGTTCTGGCGGCTATTTTTGTGTTCACCGCAGTCGGAATCAGCATTGCCGGCGAGGTGGAGATCCTGGGCGTCAAATTTCCCACTGAGAAAACCATCGAAGGCAAAACGCTGACGCTCAATGGCGTCTCCTATCTTAAAAGGCTGGGTTTTGTGAAGGTATATGCCGTCGGTCTCTATTTGGAAAAGCCCACCAGCGATCCTCAGGTGGTGATCGAATCCGAGCAGGTCAAATACATGCTCACCCATTACCTGACCAGCAAAGCCACGGCCAAAAAGATGCGCGATGGCTTCATCGATCTGATGGAAAAAGGCAATTCAAAGGAGCTGGTGGCCGCCAACCGGGCCGACATCGAAACCTATGCGTCGTGGCTGGACGCGGACATGAAACCGGGATTGACATCAGAGTCGGTTTATGTCCCCGGCAAAGGCCTCACGCTGACCTACCAGGGCCAGGTCAAAGGCACCATCCCCGGCAGTACCTTTGCCCAGATGTATTATCGTTATAACGTGGGTGAGAAGGCCGATAAAAAGATCCGCAAGGGGTTGCTGGGCCTGTAACCGGTTGCTGCAGCGCAATTCCAAAAAAATGAGACCGCCCGCCAGCGTTTGCCTGCATTTCAATTGAATGGGTACTTTTTCATGCTAAGACCGTTGAATCGGCAGGTTTTCGAAGGGGCAGGCCATGCATTTATCCTGCCCCTTCGTTAACGAGACAGGATACTTTACCAATTTCCAATTTTACGATGTTTCGTCCGCAGCCACAAGTCATCAGACTCCCAAATGCTGCAATCGGACATCCGACTTCCGTCTTCGGTTTTCAGACCTACAGCATCTGTCCCGCCTTGACCGGATTGGCCTTGAGATACTCCAGACGGTTCAAGCCATTGATGTAGGCCTTGGCGCTGGCAGTGATGATATCCGGATCGGAGCCACGTCCCAATGCCACCAGTCCGTTTTCCCGCAGGCGAACGGTCACTTCACCCTGGGCGTCGGTGCCGCCGGTCAGCGCGCTGACGGTAAAGCGCAGCAGTTCGGCGCTGGCATTGGTTAGTTGGGCAATGGTGTTGTACGCCGAATCGATGGGTCCGTTGCCGTAATCGGCACCTTGCACGCTGCGGCCGTTGATGGAGAGCTTGACGCTGGCCATGGGCATAACCGTGGTGCCGCAGGTCACATGCAGATACTCCAGCTTGAAAACCTCGGATGATCGCAGCACGCCTTCGGTCACCAGGGCTTCCAGATCCTCGTCCATGACATGCTTTTTCTTGTCGGCGAGATTCTTGAACTCTTTGAAGACGGTCTTCAATTCTTCATCGGACAGGTCATAACCCAGATCCTTGAGGTGCGTGTGCAGGGCATGCCGGCCGGAATGCTTGCCCAGAACCAGCTGGTTGCGACTAATACCCACGGTTTCCGGCTTCATGATCTCGTAGGTCATGGGATTTTTCAGCATGCCGTCCTGGTGGATGCCCGCCTCGTGGGCAAACGCATTGGCGCCAACGATGGCTTTGTTGGGTTGGACCATGATGCCGGTGATCATGCTTACCAACCGGCTGGTGGAGTAGATGTGCTCGGTGTTGACGGCCGTCTCGAAAGGCATCAGGTTTCGCCGCGTGTGCAGGGCCATGATGACCTCCTCCAAGGAGGTGTTGCCGGCACGCTCGCCGATACCGTTAACGGTGACTTCCGCCTGGCGGGCGCCGGCATTGATGGCCGCGATGGTGTTGGCCGTGGCCAGGCCCAGATCGTTGTGGCAGTGGACGCTTAAGGTGGCCCGGTGCATGTTGGGCGTGTTGGCCAAAACATATTTTACCATCTCCTCAAATTCCTGGGGAATGGCGTAGCCCACCGTGTCGGGAAGGTTGACGGTGGTGGCGCCGGCTTCAATGGCGGCGCCAAAGACCTTGCACAGATAATCACGGTCACTGCGGGAGCCGTCTTCGGCGGAGAACTCTACATTGTCGGTGAAGCTTTTGGCGTAGCGCACCGCTTCGACCGCGGCATCGACGACCGCTTCCCGGGACATCTTTAATTTGTAATCCAAATGGATGTCGGAAGTGGCGATAAAGGTGTGAATCCTGGGCTTGGCTGCATGTTGAATGGCGCCCCAGGCCTGATCGATGTCGTTCTTGTTGGCCCGTGCCAATCCAGCCACTTCGATGTTCTTAAGCCGTTTGGCGATTTCCGATACCGCATGGAAATCACCTTCCGATGCGGCGGGAAAGCCGGCCTCGATGACGTCTATGCCCAGTTTTTCCAGTTGGACCGCCAGGCGCAGTTTTTCTGGCGTGTTCATGCTGGCCCCGGGACTCTGTTCGCCGTCCCGCAAGGTGGTGTCGAATATCTTTACGCGTTCGGTCATTGTTGTTCTCCTCGGCAAGTTGTCCGTCCGCAACCGGCATCAGTCGGCCCGGGTCGGCGTTCTCGCTGCGGCCTTGGCCTCAACCAACATCCATCCATTGGGCGCGGACAACGGTCAAAAAAGGTGTGTTACGCTTCTTATGTTAGGCGCTCACCGTTGATGGTTGCGGTGAAGCGCCACCACCACTATTGAAATAGGGTGTTTGCCATCGTTATGAGCTAACAGACAATATCGAGCATCGGCCGCGGGATTGGGTGGGCGACCGTTCCCGCGGCGTTGATACCTTCCTTGGTGGGGCTTATCATTGTATTATTCCTCAGGTCGAATAAAGGTTCAGCCGGTCAAGCGTCGCACGATATCTGATGAGCGGTGGTTCCGCCCGGCCTCCTTGGCCAACTTGAATTGAAAACTATCTGCCAGCGCTTGCCAACTGGCCTCGATGATGTCTTCCGAAACGCCGATGGTGCTCCAGATTTGATCCTGATCGCGGGACTCGATGAAGACGCGGACCTTGGCCTCGGTTCCGTCGCGGCCATCCACCACACGCACCTTAAAATCCACCAGCTTCATGCTGTCCAGGTCAGGGTAAAAGTTGCCCAGCGCTTTTCTCAGTGCATTGTCCAGGGCGCTTACCGGTCCGAGACCCTCGGCGGCGGTGATCTCATGGCTGTCTCCCACCGAAATTTTAATCGTGGCATGGGCGGAGCAGGGCAAGTCCTTGTCCTTTTCGATGGTTACCCGGAATGACTCCAGGTCGAACAGCGGCTTGAACTGCTCGGTGAATTTCTGCAACATGATTTTAAAGGAACCGTCTGCCACGTCAAACTGGTAGCCTTCGTCTTCCATCTGTTTGATGGCGGCAACGATGGTTTTGCTGTCAAAGCCGTTGGCCCCCAGATCGACCCCCATCTCCCTGGCCTTGTACTCCACATTGCTCTTTCCGGCCAGGTCGGACATGAGCACCCGGCGCTGGTTGCCCACCAACTCCGGGTTCATGTGCTCGTAGGCGCGCGGTTCTTTCATGATGGCGTTAACGTGGATGCCGCCTTTGTGAGCAAATGCACTGCGCCCCACGAAGGGGCGGGAGTTAATCGGGACGATATTGGCCGTTTCGCTGACGTAGCGCGAGAGGCTTTTCAAACCGCGCAGTTTTTTTTCGGGGATGCAGGCGCGCTTCATTTTGGTGCTCAACACAGGGATGAGCGTGGTCAGATCGGCGTTGCCACAACGCTCTCCATAGCCATTGATGGTGCCGTGAACCATAACCGCGCCGCAGGTTACGGCAGCGATGGCGTTGGCGGCTGCCATGCCACAGTCGTTGTGGGTGTGGATGCCCAGCTTCAGGTTGCGGGTATCCTTAAATTGCGCTTTCAGGTGCTGGTTCACCGAGCGCACGATCGTTTCCACCTCGTGGGGCAATGTGCCGCCATTGGTGTCGCAAAGCACCAGGAAGTCGGCACCGGCTCGATAGGCTGCCGATACCGTTTTCAGGGCATAGTCGGCAGAGTCCTTGAATCCGTCAAAAAAGTGCTCGGCGTCATAGATCACTTCTCGGTTGTTGGCCTTGAGAAAGGCCACGCTATCGGCGATCATGGCCAGGTTCTCGTCCAGGGTGTTGTCCATGATGGTTTCCACATGCAGGGACCAGCTTTTGCCGAATATGGCCGCTGCCGGGGTGTCGCTGTTGAGAATCGCCTGTAGATTGGGGTCCCGGGCGGCATCGATACCAGGTTTGCGAGTAGATCCGAAGGCCGTGATGCGGGCGGTTTTGAATTGTTCCCGCTTGGCCAGATCGAAAAAGCGGATATCGCGGGGATTGGATCCCGGCCACCCGCCTTCGATGTAATGGATTCCCATTTCATCCAGGCGCATGGCGATTTTCAACTTCTCATCCGCGGTGAATGTGACGTTTTCACCCTGGGTGCCGTCTCTCAACGTGGTGTCGTAAATTAGGATCGATTCCATGGCTCTTCTCCTGACACGGCTACTACTATTTACGCCTGTTCTCCGGTCTTAGGGCGCGCACTGCGGCACCGGTGCGCCACATCTCCGAATCGTGGATCACTTTAAGCTCCGCATCCAGCTTCTGGCGGTAATCGGGGGCACTGTTGCATGCCAGCGTCCGGCGGGTCTCTTCGCCGCTGATGACGCTTTGGTAGAGCTTTTCGAATACGGGTGCCACGGCATCCCGGAAACGAGGCGCCCAGTCAAGGGCACCGCGCTGAGCGGTGGTGCTGCAGTTGGCATACATCCAGTCCATGCCATTTTGCGCCACCAGCCGAATCAGGCTCTGGGTCAGTTCCTCGACGGTCTCGTTGAATGCCTCACTGGGGCTGTGTCCGTTTTTGCGCAGCACGGTGTATTGGGCCTCCATAACCCCTGCCAGACAGCCCATGAGTACGCCACGCTCACCCGTGAGATCGCTGTACACCTCATTTTCGAAGGTTGTGGGAAACAGGTAACCGGAGCCGATGGCGATGCCCAGGGCAAGGGTGCGTTCTTTGGCCCGTCCAGTATAGTCCTGGTGAATGGCGAAGCTGGAGTTGATCCCGCTGCCGTCTAAAAAGTTGGTGCGCACCGTCATTCCGGAGCCTTTGGGTGCCGCCAAGATCACATCCACATTGTCGGGTGGAACGATTTCGGTTTGATCGCGGAAGACGATGCCGAAGCCGTGGGAAAAGTAAAGCGCGTCGCCTTCGTTCAGACAGGCCTTGACCGCAGGCCACATGGCCACCTGGCCGGCATCGGATAACAAATACTGAATAACGGTGGCTTTCTGGGCGGCTTCCTCAATCGGCAAGAGGGTGTTTCCGGGGACGAATCCATCTGCCACGGCCTTGTCCCAAGATGCGGTTCCTTCACGCTGTCCGACGACAACAGCAATGCCGTTGTCACGCATGTTCAATGCCTGACCCGGCCCCTGTACACCGTAGCCGAGAACGGCCACGGTTTCGTTTTCCAGCACCTCCCGTGCCCGCTGGAGGGTGAACTCCTCTGAGGTGACCACTTCTTCAATTGTCCCGCCAAAATCGATATTTGCCATCTGGTGCTCCTTGGTTGACTTTTATTGGTGCTGCCGGGCTGATTGATAGTAGAAGCCATCCCAAAAATAGGATTCCGGTTCAAGATCAAGGCGGATTCGTGTTTCTAACCGCAGGCATATATTGAATATGTCGAGGATTTGAAATGCGAATCCAACACAGATAGTGGGCTGTAAGACATTTTTTAGATAGCTTCTAGTCAGCCGTTTCAGCGTGATAGGCCAGCACCACATGCCCCAACGGCACGGGCGCCGCAAGCTCATTTTGGTTCCCTGAACAGGGCGATGGTTCCTGTGCGTGCGATTTTCTTGATGCCCATGGGCTTGAGCAGATTGACCAGTGCCTGCATCTTGTCTTCTGTTCCGGTGGCCTCGATGATGTAATATTCGGGCCC
>JASFFF010000106.1:0-9571 GCA_050124445.1 Desulfosarcina sp. | reverse complement strand
CCGCCGCCCATGGTGATCTCTGACCAGCCGGCCATAACCCGCAGGGATGCCAGAGAGATGGCTTCCAGTCCGGACGAGCAAAAGCGGTTGACCGTGGCCCCGGAGACACTGATGGGAAAGCCGGCAATCTGGGTAGCCAGGCGGCCAATGTTCAGGCCCTGCTCAGCTTCGGGAAAAGAGCAGCCGATCATGACGTCATCAATGTGCGCGGGTGCAAGCGTGCCGGTTTTTTCAACAGCCGCCTGCATGATGAAAGCGAGCAGGTCTTCCGGCCGGGTATCTTTAAAGGCCCCTTTGGCTCTGCGGCATCCGGGGGTCCTGACGGATGATACGATATAGGCATCTCTCATTGGATATTCCTCCTTTGCAATAGGGCGATCGGATCAATTAGTTCCTCAGCGGTTTACCGGTGGTCAGCATGTGTTCGACCCTGGCAACGGTCTTATCCTGTTTCCAGAAATCCACGAAGGCCTCTCTCTCCAGATTGAGGATCACCGCTTCATCAACATCGCTGTTGGTGCGGACATCGCCGCCGCTGATTACATAGGCGATCCGTTTGGCCAAAAAGGCATCGTAATCGCTGACGTAGTTGGCCGATTGCATGTTAAACAGTTCGGCATCGATCATGCCCTGCGCCGCAGTCCCGAACACCTTAATCGGCCGTTTCACCGGTGGCGCGTAGCCCTCATCGACCATTTTCAACACTTCCTTTTTGGCTTCCCCGATAAGGTAATCCCGATTGAATACGATGCGGTCCTGGGGGCCGAGGAAACCATTTGCCCGGGCTTCGGCAGCCGACATGGAGACCTTGGCCATGGCGATAGCCATGAACGTAGGGATGAAATATTTGGCCAGATCCACCTCGGTAACCGCTTCGGGAATGGTGCTGGTCATTTTCTTCCACAAGTTCAGGCAACCACCGCCGCCGGGAAGCAACCCCACGCCAATCTCTACCAGCCCCATGTAGAGGTCGGCATGGGCCACAATCTTGTCTACCGCGCCCAAGCAGACTTCACAACCACCGCCGAGCGTCATGCCGTAGGGAGCCGCCACCACCGGAAAACTGGCATAGCGCACCTGCTGCATAGCATCTTGGGCCTTTTTGAGAAAAGCGTCGATGTCGGCATATTTTCCCGCTGTGGCCAGCTCGGCCATGAAGGCCAGATCGCCTCCGGCCGAGAAGGCACCCGGCATGCCGCCCGCCTGATTGCCGATCACCAGGCCGGCGCCGTTGGCATCCACAAAATCCAGGCCTTGCGCCATAAAGTCGACGATTTCTCCATTGATGGCATTCATCTTGGTATGAAATTCAAGGCAATAGACATCATCGCCGATATCCACCAGGGAAGCCGATTTGCAGCTTTTTACAAGCTTGTTATCCGCCTTGAGGCCGGCCAAGGAGATGATGGTGTCGCTGAAAGTCACCGGTCGATAGTCACCGCCGGCGAAATGGTAATAATAGGGCTTGCCGTTTTCCAGCTTGTAAAAATGGTCGTTACCGGCTGCCAGCATCGATTTAACAACTTCGGGAACGCTGAATCCGTCGGCTTCCATCTTGGCCACTGACCGCTTGACCCCAATGGCATCCCAGGTTTCAAAGGGGCCCATTTCGAAGTTGAAGCCCCACTTCATGGCGTTGTCGATTTCAACAATGGTATCGGAAATCTCCGATATACGGTTGGCAGCATAGATCAGGTTGGCGGCAACCGCCTTCCAGGCAAACCGGGACCCTTTGTCATCACCATAAACCACGGCTTTTATCTTTTCGGGCAATGATTTGGCCGCCTTGGCCGCCGCCAGGCAGTCAAATTCCACCTTGTCGTATTCAGCATGTTCCAGGGTTGCCGGATCGATTACCTTGCGGATTTTTTTCCACTCGGGGGTTAAATCGGTCTTGTAAAAACCCACCTGGGTTTTTTTGCCCAGCATCTTGCCCTCGATCATGCGGCTGACGAAATCGGGCATGACAAAATCATCCCGGGCCTCGTCCTCGGGAACCAGGTCGTAGGTGTTTTTGGCCACGTGAAAAAGCGTATCCAGGCCCACCAGGTCGGCCGTCTTGAACATGGCGGTCTTGGGGCGTCCCATGGCCGGCCCGAACAAGGCATCCACTTCGGGAATGCTCAGGCCCTCTTGCAGCATCAGCTGCATGGTTTTTACCATGCCCTGGACCCCGATGCGGTTGCCCACAAAATTGGGTGTATCCTTGGCCCAGACAATGCCTTTCCCCAGTACCCGCTCGCCATAGTCAGCCATGTAGGCCACTACCTCGGAAAGGGTCTCTTCGCCGGCAATGATCTCCAGCAGCTTCATGTAGCGCACCGGATTGAAAAAATGGGTGCCGAGAAAATGCTGCTTGAATTCGTCGCTCAACCCCTCACTCATCCGTTTCAAGGGAATACCGGAGGTGTTCGAGGAGACAATGGCGCCCGGTTTTCTTACTGGCTCAATGCGCCGGAGCAGATCCTGTTTGATTTTCAGGTTTTCGACCACCACCTCTATGATCCAATCGCAATCGGCCAGCTTGGTGAAATCATCTTCCAGGTTGCCGATGGTGATCAAATCAGCGTCTTTGGGCTGCATGAGCAATGCCGGGCGGGACATGAGAACGCTGTCCAACCCAGCCTTGGCAATTCGGTTCCGGGCGATCGGATCATTCTTTTCCTCGTCCTCGAGATCAAAGGGAACAATATCCAACAGCAGTGTTTTCACACCGGCGCCGGCCAGCAATGCGGCGATGCCGCCGCCCATCACGCCGCTGCCGATAACTGCTGCCCTCCTCATTTTCCTGGTCATAATACCCTCCTGCAGATTAAAGTTGCTCCTTTAAAGGCCCTATCGACAAATATGAATGAATATTCATTCATTTATCAGAGGTGCGAAGCGGCTGTCAAGCCCAAATGAATCCGGGCGATATCATGGGGTTAAAATTAATCATTTCTGAATTAATAACCAGTAGATAGTATATGGCCTGCCCCGTCATTCATCGATGACTCGCATGGCCATGCCCAGCGCTGTTTAGAAACATGAATCTAAATTCAGGTTCCGTTTGTATAGATAAAAATGGAACACTTTGTTTCGATTAGCGAGTCAACAACCACCCACGTAGCGGATGGCCTGAATTTCCGGCCAGCGGCCGGAAAGGAAGAAGCAGCTCAGTGCTTCAACGGTTGCGGTTGTGGCCGGGTGCATAGCACCCGATTTGGAGACAACCAATCAAGCCAAACAATGAATGAACATTCAATCAGGAATCGGCAGGCCGTCGGCAAATGCCGGTTCATGCAGGGGCAGCAGGATATCAGCGGCCGCTTTGACCTTGAGCATCACGTCATAAGCCTCGTAGGCGTTTACATGGGTGCCGGGAGGGATTACCTCCATCTCCATGGCCCGGATCTGCTTGGGCGGGAAGAAGTTATCCTTGATCACACAAAAGCCGGTAATGGCCGCGGTTCCAGCAGAGGTTTCCACCAGCACGGTCAAGCCGCCTTCCGTGTGGGCCGGCGTATGCATGACCCGGATGCCATCGGCGAGTTCCCCATCGGTCTCCACGAGCCGAATCTGCCCGTTTGCTTCCACATCCTCGATAAAGTCTTCCACATAGCGAATATCCAGGGGGTGGGGGTCATGAATGTGCACCAATTCCTGCGGATGGACAAAAATCTCCGCATTGGTGCACTTGTAGTCGTTTTCACAGTGATCGTTGTGAAGATGCGTGTGGATCACCATATCAATTTCATCGGGGATCAAGCCGTGTCGGGCCAATCCCTCCTCAAAAGTAAAGATGCGCCCACCGATGGCCTGCTCACGATCATCGGAGCGCACCGGATTGAGTTCTCCGGTGTCCACGATGATGGTGCGATCCCCCCCTTCCAGGTACCAACAATAAATGGGAATGGTGTAGGGGGCGCCATAATCGTGTTGGTAGGTCATCATGCCCTTGTCAAACTGTTTGGTTCCCAAGACGATGGGATGAATGCGGTAGCGAATCATCGATGGGCCTCCTTGCAACGAGAAATGGGGATGCGGTATGCTTGAACACCCGATTTTAGTGGTAATACGCATTCGGGTCAATGGTCCATTCGGATGGGCGACTTGCGCGTTGACCCCATGCAGCGCCTGGTCAATTAACAATCTGACCATTGACATTCGCCGCTTTAATCTGCAGTTTGATGAAACCGAAAAGCAGACCAACATCAAAACCACCCTTAATCGTCACCTTCCAAAGGACGTTGTTATGGCCGCAGAGAACGATATCGTGTTGATTCATTTTGAAGATCAACCCTTGGGCTTCGCCCGGATTGAACAGATCTTGCCCGACAATAAGCCGGATTGGTTCCATGTAAAACTGCTCATGCTTCAAATTCCGCTGCAGGTCGTCACCTGGATTCTTCGCGATCGCTACATTGCGGGCGACGCCTTCACCATGAATGGCAAGCGCATGCGCCTGGAGCGGGTTGTCTCTCCTGATACCACAGCGGACGACGCCGACCAGCCAAATGACGTTTCCGGTCACGGCCCCCCGGGTGGCCAAGCCACGGTGATCTCTTTGAAAGACAAGCGCAAACAGTAGCCCCGAACGCGTGTTTTCATCATGACCGGAAAACTGAAACAGATCCTTTCCATATCCAGAAGGACGGATGTACCCGCTTTTTACATGCCCTGGTTCATGGATCGGGTGGCCCGGGGCTCGGTCGAGGTGGTCAACCCGTTCAATCGGCAGGTCAGGCAGGTAGACATCACACCCCGGCGAATTCACAGCCTGGTATTCTGGTCCAAGAACTTCGGCCCATTTCTGGCCGAGGGCTACGGTGAAAAGCTTCGGGCGATGGGCTATCACCTGTTTTTCAACCATACGATCAACTCCCAGTCAGCGGTACTCGAACCGGTGGTCCCGGACCTGGGTCAGCGGCTCGATCAACTCCGTGAGCTTTGCCAACGATTCGGGGCCGCAGCGGTTCAGTGGCGGTTCGATCCCATCTGCCACTTTCGGCTACCCGGTGGGGCCATCGAAGACAATCTGGCCGATTTCACCGCCATTGCCGCGGTAGCCGGTGAATGCGGCATCGTAACCTGTATCAGCAGTTTCATGGACCACTATCGCAAAATTGAACGGCGCACGCACCGGAAGCTGGTCTTTATTGAACCCGCGTTGGGCCAAAAAGTGGCTATTGTGATGAAAATGGAGGCCATTTTGTCATCGCTGGACATTCAACTGGATCTGTGCTGCGAAAAGACAGTGCTGGAAGCGCTGCCGGAAACAGCCGCCAGCGGTCCGGCAGCTTGCATTTCAGCGGAAACGCTCATGGCCCTTTACGGCGGCAGGCTCTCCCTTCGCAAGGATGCCGGGCAGCGCCGATCGTCCGGCTGCGGCTGTACGGCGTCCGTTGATGTGGGCACTTACAGCCGGCACCCCTGCCACCACAATTGCCTGTTCTGTTACGCCAACCCGTCCTGCGATCAAAGGTGACCGCCATGAAAATCGGGTCCGTTGAAACAGATAATTTTACCGTTCTCGCACCGCTGGCCGGTATCACCAACTTACCATTGCGCCTGATCGCCAAACGGGCCGGCTGCGGACTGGTCTGCTCGGAGATGATCAGTTCAAACGGTCTGGTGTACGGTTCGGATAAAACCATGCAGCTGCTGGACAGTGTTCCGGAGGAGAAACCCTTGTCGGTGCAGATATTCGGCTCGGATCCGCCAATCATGGCCGATGCGGCCAGAATCGTCCAGGATTCGGGGGCCGATATTGTGGACATCAATTTTGGCTGCTCGGTACGGAAAATTTTAAAAAGCCACTCCGGGTCGGCCCTAATGAAAAATCCCTCCCTGGCGCGCCGCATCCTCTATTCGGTCCGCCAAGCCGTCAGCATTCCCTTGACCATCAAGATCCGCACAGGCTGGGATGCATCCGGGAATCAGGCCTTGGATATCGCTCGAATCGCCGAGGCGTGTGGTGTGGATGCCATTGCCGTTCACCCGCGCACGGCAACCCAGGGTTTTCGGGGAAAGGCGGACTGGTCTCTGATCGCCAGGATTAAAGAATCCCTCACCATCCCGGTTATCGGAAACGGCGATGTAACCGAACCGGCCGATGCCATGCGCATGCAGGAAGAAACCGGCTGCGATGGTGTTATGGTTGGCAGGGCAGCTATTGGGAATCCTATGATATTCAGTCAGATACTGGCGGTCAAACAAGGCCGGCCGGCAGCCATTCCCACCGACGAGCAACGCATCGGCATGATGATCGATTACCTGCGGGACTCGGTGCGCTATATCGGTGAGCAGACGGCCTGCCGCATGATGCGCAGCCGACTGTGCTGGTTCGTAAAAGGTATGCGCAACGCCGGGCACTTTCGAAAAGCCATTCGATTCATCACCACTGAAAAGGAAGCCCTCGACCTGATTCGACGCTATGCAGCCTCAATTACGACGATACCGGTGAATTGATCCATATGGACAAACCTGCCTGGATACTGTCCCAAACGGAGCCATCCATAACAAGGCAGGTCGCGGTGAAGCAGCAGTGCCCTATTCGGATTAGCGGGTGGGGATCAGGATACTGCCGGCCGGCGGCGGTCGACCGGAATCAGGGGCGGCTGCAGATTCCCGGGCGGTGGTCTGCTTGACGACAATCTCGCCGATCTTGGGCCCGGGGACGATGAATCGCTGACCATCCAAGCCGGTGAGGATACTGCTGCCGTCCAGCACGCTGAAGCGATCGCCCATTTCAATGCCCGCTTCGCTTCCAGCAGTCATCAGGCAGGTTTCCCCATTGACTGAAATTACCGATGCCAGCCATTTGCTGGCCACGATGGCATCGCCCATGCGGTCGCCCAACGACTCGCCCATTTCCTGGGCGACCTCGACCAGGTCATCCACCTGAACTTCCTGACCGCCTTTGATCCTGTCGGCATCGATTTCGTCGACATCAACTTCGTCAGTGAGAATTTTCAGATCCAGACGGGCGCCAGTGATGGCGTCATAGATGGCGGCAGCCGTCTGGATCTGGAGGCTGTAGGCCACATCCTTGAAAATCCAGAAACCCGTGTCCCGGCTGCGTACACGAATATCCATCAGTACGGGACTGACCACGGCGTTCATGCCCTCTTGACGTGCCAGGCGCGAAAGGGTGAACACGTCCAGATCGCCATTGGCAAGTCGGGGCGGATTCCATAAAAAAGGTGCCACCTGGGCTCGGCCGGGAACCACAAGCAGGGTGTTGGCAGCACTGGATTCCAAACTATCCAGAAACGCCGTCATGAAGGGATACGTCACCTGGTCGCCTCTAAACAGGCTGGTATTCAGCAGCGCCACAATGCCCACTTTCTTTACGTAGTCGCTGCGACCGGAAAAATCGCGCAGGGTCTGCTTGCTTGCCGAACGATAGCTGGAAGCGATGCCGCAGCCCGCGACCACAAGCATAACCAGCAACGGCAGCATCCATTTAAATGTTTTGTAACCGTCGGTAACCATCATGAAGCGCCCTCATGACGGGCGCACACATGAGTGGTCAAACCACCCCGGGAAGTAAATCGCCCGCTCACCGTCATCGTTTTCGGTTTCAGCACCTGAACCAAATCATCAAGGATCCGATTGGCGACATGCTCATAAAACATACCCACATTGCGAAACTGGAGCAGGTAGTACTTCAGCGACTTCAATTCGACAATGAACTGGTCCGGTGTGTATTGGATCTCAATGGTGCCGAAATCGGGCAGGCCGGTCATGGGACAGACCGAGGTGAATTCGGGCTGGGAAATAGTGATCACGATGTCCCGCTTGCCTTTATAGTGATAGTCTATGGGATCGAGCACGTCCCCGGCGACGATATCCGCTGCGTCCACCTGGTAGCGGACGGTATGATCATAGGATTTCATGGGCCTCTCCAATTGGTATCCATAGGGGCTCCTTTTTAGAAGATGGCGCAAACGGTGTCAAACAGTCTGTGGCATTCGTGCGATTTAGATCAACTCATATGACAACACCCGAACATGCAGCGGGCAATCATCTCCTTGGCCACGACCTCAGGAACGGATGCCCGCCATTGAGGGTCTCCTCGTTGTATTTGATCGAGAACGGCTTCCGGCCAAATATGCATGTTGGCCTCATTGTAGGTTTTTACCGGAATTATTTTGTCGTTGGCCCGCAGATGCGCATAAAAGTGCTTTAGATGATTGGGAACGGGAAAGTTCTCGGTGGTGATAATGTCGTCAGGATTGCCATCCCGATACATGGGGTAAACGAAAATAAGTGTATCGCGGTCGAACAGGGCACCAAAGGCGCCGATGATGCCCCCTTTGAAGCCTTGGTAATAGGCATCGTTGAAGAGCGTCTCCAGGTTGGGGATACCGATCACAAATGCCGTCTTGCCTTTGGTGTAGCGGCCCAGGTAGTCGGAAAGGCGAAAGTAGCGCAGGTAGTTGGAGACGATTACCGGATAATCCAGCAGGTTCAGGCAGTCCACCCGATGGAGGATATCCTGCATATCGAACCGGTTTTGTTTGCGCATGTCGGCAACCGAAATTTCCGGCGCAACAATGACCGTGGCCGACGGGTCGGAGATGATGCTGGAAAACAACCCCATGCCGCAGGTCATCATGTCCACGTTTACCTTGGTCACCGGTTTGAACATGCCGCGCATCACCATGACGTCCCGGTTGTAGAACAGATCCGACGGGTGCACCAGGGTTTGACGGTCGGCGGCGAACACAACCGCATCGGCCAATTCCATTTGAACCAGTTTCAGGGCCATTAGACGATTGTCGATATCGCTGAAATAGGGGCCGGAAAAACGGATCAAATCGACTTCAAGGCGTCCCCAGGCCAAATTATCACCAAGGGACTGGACCAGGCGTTCGGGCTGGGAATGGTAGCGGAAAGCAGCGTAGATCAAGTTGACGCCCAATATCCCTACGGCTTCCTGTTGCTGGGTATGGTCCTCATCCAGCATGCGGATGTGAATCAAGATGTCACACGGTTCGGCGCCGGGCGTCACCTGAAATTTGATCCCCATCCAGCCGTGGCATTCGCCCTGCTGGCTATAGCCACGGGCGGTGACCGTATCGGCAAACGCAAAATAGGTTGATGTATTGGGGCGTGTGTCACCAACCCGTTGCAGCACCAGGTTAAATTCCTTGTCGAGCATTTTTTTAACCCGGCTTTCCGTCACGTAGCGCTTGTCTTTTTCCACCCCGTATATGGCATCGCTGAACAACATGTCGTACGCCGATATGGTTTTTGCGATGGTTCCGGCAGCGCCGCCAGCCCTGAAAAAGCAGCGTGAGACCTCCTGACCGGCACCGATTTCCGCAATGGTTCCATAGGTGTTTGGGTCCATGTTGACGTCAAAGGCTTTTTGCATGGTGGTGAGGCTCTCTTCGGCCATGATCGTGCTCCGTTAAATCTGGTGGGTTCAATCGTGATGGTTTCGACTTTTTACGGGTCCATCAATCGCGTAGTTACGACAGCTGGATTCGACAACTCAGGGTAGCATAACGCACCTGGCCACAGGCAAGAGGAAAATTAACCAGACAAGATCATTTCAGCAATGGCTCAGCGGCGGCCGCTT
>JASFFF010000105.1:0-9591 GCA_050124445.1 Desulfosarcina sp. | reverse complement strand
CTGAGGGCCGAAAACATAACGCTCTCACGCTCGGAAACCGGTGGTTTTTTTTCCTGTTGCCTTGAACTGGACATGCAGCGTTGGGACTGTCGCATTCTGCCGGCTGGATGGGAGGCAAAGGGAACGGACAGCCTGGAGCCACCACCGACGAATTCAAAAATTCGGCAGGCCATCGAATCCATCAACCCCATACCTCAAGTGGCCTTGAAGGTCCTGCGCATTATTGAGGACGGCTCCTACGATATAAGCAAGATTGCGGCAGAGGTCAAAAAAGACCAGGTGATCAGCGCCAGAACCATCCAATTGTGCAACTCGGCCATGTTCGCCAAACCCCAAAAAGTGGTTTCGCTGGATCATGCCCTGGTGTTTCTCGGTCAGGAAATGTTCGTCAAGCAGGTCATTTCGGCCGCGGTGGAACGCTACTACGACCAATGTGGAAACGGGTACAGCCTGTGTAAAGGGGGGCTTTACCACCATGCCATCGGCACGGCCATGGTGGCGGAAAAAATCGCTGGGCTGACGGAAAAGGTGGTTCCTGCCATTGCCTATACGGCTGGGCTTCTGCACGATATCGGTAAAGTTGTCTTGGATCAGTACATCGCCGGCGTCTATCCATTGCTCTATCGTGAATTCCAAGACCGTCAATCAGAAATCCTCGAGGTGGAAAATAAAATACTGGGAATGGATCACACCTGCATTGGTGAAATGCTGGCCACCAACTGGTCCTTGCCCGGTGCACTGACCGGTGCCATCCGATACCACCACCAACCTGACGAAAGCGACGACAATCGAGACCTGATCACGATTGTCTATCTGGCCGACCTGCTCTTGTCCAGATTCCACCCCGGCCTGGAGATGGAGCGCATGGGAACCGAGCACTTGATCGACAATTTATCGCGGCTTGGCCTGTCCACCGGGCAGTTCAGCGGCCTGGTGGACTTGATCCCCAAAAAAGTATTTCAAACTTTCATAGAGCCGATGTAAGGCGACAATCCGCCCGGTGCCTGATTGAGGAGAGACCCGCCCATGGAACAAAGCAAACAACAACTCTTGAGACAGCTTCCCGGCGTGGATCGCATCCTCGAACATGGGGCCGGCGGCAAACACTTCGACGATATTCCAAAATCCGTGTTGATTCCCGCCATCCGGGCAACCATCGATGAACTGCGAACGGATATTTTGGCCTCAACGGATCCAGTGAGCAGTGACCGCTTTTCTCCCGACGCATTGATCGAAACGGTCAAGCAGCGAGCAGCCCGAGTCATGGCCTTAAAATTGAAACGCACGGTAAATGCCACCGGTGTGGTGGTACATACCAACTTGGGCCGGTCCCTGCTGTCTTCACGGGTGCTGGATCATCTGGTCAGCATTTCCAGCCGCTATTCCAACCTTGAATTTGATCTTGAAAAGGGCCGGCGTGGCTCACGCCACAGCATCGTGGAAGACATCTTGTGTCAATTGAGCGGCGCTCAGGCTGCCATGGTCGTCAACAACAACGCCGCGGCGGTCTTGCTCTGCCTCGACACCCTGGCGACGGGGCGTGAAGTCATCGTTTCCCGCGGTGAACTGGTTGAAATAGGCGGGGCATTTCGTATCCCGGATGTCATGGCCAAAAGCGGTGCCATTTTAAAGGAGGTGGGCACAACCAATCGAACCCACGCCCGCGACTACGAAAACGCCATCGGCGACCAGACCGGCCTGCTGCTTAAAGCCCACACCAGCAACTACAGCATCGTAGGATTCACAGCCGCCGTCTCCCTGCCGGACCTGGTATCGATCGGTCGGCAGCATAAGGTCCCAGTAATGGAGGATTTGGGAAGCGGCACACTGGTCGATTTCTCCAAATACGGCATGATGAAGGAACCCACCATCCAGGAGTCCTTGGCAGCCGGTGTGGATGTGGTGACCTTCAGCGGCGATAAACTTCTGGGCGGCCCTCAAGGAGGTATTGTTCTGGGCAGCAAGCCAGTCATCGATCGGATCAAAGCCAATCCCCTGGCCCGGGCCCTGCGTATCGACAAGATGACCCTGGCGGCCCTGGAAGCCACGCTACAGCTATATCGGGACGAGCGACAGGCCATGCAGCAGATCCCCACGCTGGCCATGCTGAACCTGCCCCTGGCAACATTGGAGGGGCGCGCTGATGATTTGAAATCCCGTCTCGAAAGCATCGATAAGGATCGCATCGCGGCAGTGCTGCTGGCATGCAATTCTCGCGCAGGCGGCGGATCACTGCCGTTGTTGAACCTGCCCAGTCGATGTGTGGGTATACGCATCAACGGCATCTCTGCCAATGCCATCGAACGGTGGCTGCGCAATGCCACGCCGCCGGTCATCGGCAGGATCGAAAACGATCAATTTATCATGGATCCCCGGACCCTTCAGGAGGAGGACATGGACATCGTAGAAAAAGGCTTTAGACAAATGCTGGCAGCAGACGTCCAGGATACGTTATCCCCATGACCCGGCAATCAACGCAGCTGTTTAACAAGAGAAGCGCGACCCAGGACTTTTTGTTCTCACGCTCGGAAGATGCCACCGGTAAGCACGGTGGCGGCGCATTCAGACACGACAGCTGTGACAACGGGGACGATCCACTTAGCGCCAGATTTCCCGATATGCTGGATCGATTGTCCTTGGTTGAAGGCGTGGAAACGGCATTCAAATCGGCGGCAACGCTGTGTGCCATCATGATTCGAATCGATTCAAGGCCCGTCCAGACGTCTGGTCCGGACGAAGGCCGCAGCAACAAGAAATCCGTTGCAGAGGTCATCCAACCGATTGTTGCCATCTGCCGGAAGCGTGGGGGAATGTGGGCCCGCATCGGCCGTTGCCGGTTCGCCTTGGTTTTTGACCATCTTGGCGGCAAGGACGGAGAGGAACTGGCCAAGCAAATGCAAGAGACCCTTGCCCCGGACCGGTCGACAACCCTGACCGCCGGTGTGGCCGTGTACCCGACCAACAACGACCCGCGGGCCCAAATAGTCACCAATGCAGAAAAAGCGCTGGATCACGCCGGATTTTTCGGTCCCGGCAGCATCACCCAGTTCGACGCAGTGAGCCTGAACATAAGTGGAGATCGACTGTACCAGGTTGGTGACATCCAGGGCGCCATCGCGGAATTTAAAAAGGGCTTGCGTTTGAACCCCTCCGATACCAACCTGCTGAACAGCTTGGGTGTATGCTACGGGGTAATCGACGACTACGCCAACGCACTTCATGCATTCGAAACAGCCATCTGGCTGGCACCGGACGAACTGATGCCCGTCTACAACAAGGGGTACGTATGGCTGTGTCGGGGCAAGACGCAACAGGCACTGGACTGCTTTTTGTTGGCCGATTCAATCGAGCCCAACGTTTTCGAGGTGGTGTTTCACATCGGGCAGATCCACCTGGAAGCTGGTGCCGCTGACAAGGCAAGGCCGTACTTGGAGGCCGCTACCCGGGCCAATAACCGCTCCGGATCCGCATATCGTCACCTGGGTGACTGTTTGGATCGCCTGGGCTTGACCAAAGAGGCCGTCCAGGCGTACAAATCCGTGGTAAAAATCATTCCCAATGATGCCGAGTCCCTTTCCAAGCTTGGCAGGCTCTACGTCAAGCGAGGAGAAAGCCTGGATGTGGCTGCGGTATTTTGTGAACAAAGCGTCCAGATCTCCCCGGAAAACGGCCTTTTCAGATATCATTTGGGCTGCGTCTACTTGGAGCAGGGTCACCTGGCCCGCGCCCTGGAAGCATTCGAACTGGCCGCACGACTGGGGCACGACTGCCGAAGCATAATAGAGCAGACTCAGGATCGCATGATGTCCGTTAAAGCATCCTGAACCGCAACAGCGAGTGCATTCCCCGTCGCTTGTCGAAGCGAAGTACAGATACCGCTCATCGGGGCGGCGGGATAAGCGAGCGAGTCAAAAAAATAGACAGCATTCCTTTCGGTCGAAGACTCCTCGCCGCTTGCTGTGAGGTTCTTCAATCCAGCCGGCAAATGCCCGGACGGATTGCATCGTCAGGTGGTTGTTCATGGTGCCATCGTGCTTATTGTCTTGATTGATAGCCGTACAAACCCTATTTCTTCAGTACGCTGACAAGGAGAGGATCTTTTATGCCCATCTACGAGTACCATTGTAGAGAATGCGGTCACGATTTTGAATATCTGGTGTTGGGCGGCAGCGAACCAGACCACTGCCCCAGTTGTGACAAAAATAATGTATGCCGTCTGATGTCCACTTGTGGATTCATCAGCAAAGGCAGCGGTGGCGAAACGGTAAATACCTCGGCCTCATCATCAGCCTGTGGTGGGTGCAGCGCATCCAGCTGTGCGGGTTGTGGCCACTGATGGCCGATGCAACCATCACCATCGGTACCCGTGGCAGTCAGCTGGCCCTTTGGCAAGCCAATTGGGTCAAGGAGGCCATTGCGCGCAATCGTCCTGAACTGACCGTAGAACTGGCTGTCATCAAGACCAAAGGGGATAAAATTCTCGACGTCCCCCTGGCCAAAGTGGGTGGTAAGGGCTTGTTTGTCAAAGAGATCGAGGAAGCCCTGCTGGACCAGCGCATCGACCTGGCTGTACACAGCATGAAGGACATGCCTGCCCACATTCCGGCGGATCTTTGCATTGGTGCGATTCCCCAGCGCGAAGAACCCCGAGATGTACTGATCACCCGTGATAAACGGCGCCTTGACCAGCTAAAACCGGGCGCCCGAGTCGGAACCAGCAGCCTTCGACGCGCTGCCCAGCTGTTGCATGTGCGGCCTGATCTGGCCATCGTTCCGCTAAGGGGCAATTTGGACACACGCTTGAAAAAACTGCAAACCGAATCGTTGGATGCGATCGTCCTGGCCGCGGCCGGTGTCAAACGCTTGGGGCTGGCCGAACGGATCACTCAGGTACTGGATGAATCGGTTATGCTGCCGGCCGTTGGCCAAGGCGCCCTGTGTATCGAGATCAGGCAAAATGATCCGCGTATCGCATCAGCGGTTGCTTCTCTGGACGATTTGCCAACCCGTCAAGTGGTCCTTGGGGAACGGGCCTTTTTAAACCGGCTCGAGGGAGGCTGCCAGGTTCCCATTGCCGGACACGGCCACCTGAACAGCAACGGTTACACCCTTACCGGCCTGGTTTGCGACGTGGACGGCTCCCATCTCATCAAACAGTCGCGAACCGGCCCCCAATCCCGCAGCGAAGCGATTGGCGTAGAATTGGCCGAAGTGCTCTTGGCCCGGGGTGCGGGTGCCATTTTAGAAAGACTGAACGCGAATGCAAACGAACAAGGATAAAGGCCTCGTATACCTGGTGGGTGCTGGCCCCGGCGACCCGGGTCTGATTACCGTCAAAGGGGTCGATTGCATTGCCAGAGCCGATGTGGTGGTCTACGATTACCTGGCCTCACCGGCGTTGCTGGCCCACGCCAACCCTGAAGCGGAAATGATTTACGTGGGTAAAAAGGGGGGCGACCACACCCTGCCCCAGGAAGGCATCAACGCCTTGATCGTCGAAAAAGCCAAGCAGGGAAAAGTGGTCTCTCGGCTCAAAGGCGGCGATCCGTTCATTTTTGGCCGTGGCGGTGAAGAGGCGGAAGTCCTTATCGCTGCAGGCGTGCCCTTTGAGGTGGTCCCGGGCGTCACCGCCGCCATCGGCGCAGCGGCCTATGCGGGCATCCCGTTAACCCACCGGGACTATACATCTGACGTGGCCTTCGTCACCGGGCACGAAGATCCGACCAAGACCGAATCCAGCATCGATTGGGCGTCATTGGCAACGGGCATCGGCACCCTGGTATTTTTTATGGGTGTTAAAAATCTGTCGCATATCGCCGACAACCTGATCGCCCATGGTCGACCGGCCAACACACCGGTGGCGGTGATCCGTTGGGGCACCACCCCCAAGCAGCAAACCGTTACCGGCACATTGCGCACCATTGAGGCCGCCGTCCGCAAGGCAGGGATCAAAGCCCCGGCGATTATCATCATTGGCGGCGTGGTTACCCTGCGAGAAACCATGCAGTGGTTTGAAAAGCGGCCGTTGCTTGGCCGACGCATCGTGGTTACCCGGGCTCGCGAGCAGGCCAGTGATATGCTCAACCGATTGACGGAACTGGGTGCCGAGTGTATCCAGTGCCCAACCATCCAGGTAGGCCCGCCGGCGGACTGGACGCCCGTTGACGATGCCATTCGGATGCTGGATCGATACGATTGGATCGTTTTCACCAGTGTCAACGGCGTGGACTTTTTTTTCCGCCGCCTGTTTGACAGTGGGCGCGACATGCGGCAGCTGGGCCACATCAAAACCGCTGCCATCGGCCCCGCAACGGCGCAGCGGCTCAGATCTTGGGGATTGACCAGTGACATTGTTCCGCAAAGCTACCGTGCCGAATCGGTGGTGGATGCATTTGCCGCCACGGCAATAACGGGTCGCCGGGTATTGCTGCCCCGCGCCAAGGAAGCGCGCAGTGTGCTTCCTGTGGAACTAACCCGCATGGGTGCATCGGTGGACGAAATCACAACCTATGAAACCCGCCAGGCTTCAAACAGCGGCCAGGAACTGAATCAGCGCTTGGCTGACGGCACCATCGATATGGTTACATTCACCAGTTCGTCCACGGTAAAGAACTTCCACCGGCTCCTGGAGCCAAATCGCGCTGACCGATTGATGCAGGGGGTCACGGTGGCCAGCATCGGCCCCATCACATCCCAGACTGCCAGGGATTTGGGGCTTACGGTGACCATCGAAGCCGATGCCTACACAATTCCTGGCCTGATACGGGCCATCTTGAACCACGCGTCCTGATACTTGCAGACAAATCGGCCTGCGGGGAACCCACGATGCAGGTGATGGCGATGAAAAGAATGGCAATACAAGGCGCATGTACCGACGACCAGTTGGTTGACAAGGCAAAACGCCATCTCAATTACCTTCGTATATCCGTCACCGATCGCTGCAATCTCAGGTGTTTGTATTGCACGCCGGAAGGACGCATCCCCAAGCTCAAGCATGAAGCGATTTTAAGCTACGAGGAGATATTGCGCCTGGTAGGCATTGCCACCCGGCTTGGCATACGCAAGGTGCGGGTGACCGGCGGCGAACCGCTAGTGAGAAAAGGGGTGGTTGATTTCTTGCGTCGGCTGACCCAGGTCCGCACACTGGAAGATGTTTCGCTAACCACCAACGGCGTCTTGCTTGCACCCAATGCACAAGCGATATTCGATGCCGGCGTTCATCGCATTAACATCAGTTTAGACTCATTGAATCCAGACAAGTTTGCCCAGATTACCGGCTACGATCGTTTCGCTCAGGTATGGGAGGGGATCGAACGTGTTCGGGAAATCGGCTTCAGCCCCATTAAAATCAATGTGGTTGCCATGCGGGGCATTAACGACGACGAAATTCTGGATTTCGGCAGGCTGACCGTGGACCATCCGTTCCACGTTCGATTCATCGAATACATGCCCATCGGCAACAGCCGGGCCCGTTCTCGAGAGCAGATCCTGACACCCGAAATTCAAAACAAGATTAGCGAGATCGGAGCGTTGATGGCCATAAAAAACGATTCCAATGACGGACCGGCAAGGCGCTTTCGCCTGGCGGGGGCCCGTGGAGAAATTGGCTTCATCAGCGCCTTGAGCCATCATTTCTGCAGCCGCTGCAATCGGCTGCGCCTGACGGCAGATGGGAGGCTGCGTGCGTGCCTGCTGTCCGATCGCTTTGAACCCCTTAAAGAGACGCTCAGAAACGGCGGAAGCGATGAACAATTGGCTGAAATTTTCCGCATTGCCGTGCGACAGAAAGCGACCCGACACCAACTTTGCATCAATGGCCAGAAAACCGTGAAGGACCAGATGCAGGGTATCGGTGGCTGACAAATCACAATCCTCGGTGCTTCCCCAGTCTTCTGCCTTATCGTTCCCCACAACTGTTTAAATTCCTAAAGGTGATCACTTTCCTTATTCTTCAAGTCCGAAAATAAATCTTTCAACCAATCAGCCGAACCTCGCCGCCACGATATCGTTAAGCCCGCAAGGTCGCCGTAAGGCGCATTGGATTCATAAACAATTCAAGCGCTGAAACGATGGTGGTACAAACGATATCGGCCGCATTCAGGCTCACCATGGATGCACCCTCATCCAGGATGACGGCGATGCCTAGCGCAGCGGCGGCCAACATGCGTGCGTCGTTGCGGCCGTTACCGATGCAGACGGTACGGTCAGCACCCAATTGGTTGACAAAATCGACCTTGGCCTGATCTTGATTGCCCGCTTTCAAAACGGTCAGACGGCAGTCGACCCCATCGAGGCCATTTGCCGCCTTGCCGAATGTATCGGCGGTAACCACGTGGATGCTCAGTTGGCCGGATAGGGTTTTAAGGATCGTTTTGACCCCGGGAAGCATCTCTCCGTCTACGGCCAGCGTGCCGTTGTAGTCCAAGACCAAATGCTCAAGGGTCAGCAAGCCATAACCGGGAATCTCATGGGAGAACATAAACCGCTCCTTAATTGTTGGTTAAGACGACATTATCGGTTGGTTCGAGACACCTGGCTCGATCGACAGGCCCGCTTCGGATGAACCGCAGTTGCAGATACACCGTCAGGCCGGGGTCTTGGGCTTGGAAAAGACAACCCCCGAGGCCGGCATGTGGTTTAGGGTGACGCCGGCGATCACCATTGCAACGCCCACCAGAAGCGACAGTCGCAACGGTTCATTTAAAATGAGATGGGCCAGGCAGATGGCGCTGATGGGCACAAAATTGATGAACAGACTGGCCCTTGAGGGGCCAACAGTTCGAATGCCCTCATAGTACCAGACGAACCCCAAGACCGTGCCGAAACAGCCCAGATAAGCCAGATTGGACCAATCGATCCACGAATAGAAAGGTACGGCCGCAGGCATGCCCTCCAGGCATGCCGGAACCAGCAGCGCCACCATCCCGATGGCTGCTGAATGCGCCACAGCAGTCAGGGGAGACAGCGACTGCATAACGTGCTTTCCCAACAATGAGTAGGCAGACCAACTCAGCACGCAACCAAAGATATAGAGATCCCCCTGTCCGACACCACCGTCGAACAGCATCAGCGGATCTCCGTCGGAAATGGCAAAGACGGCACCGAAAACGGATATCAGGATGCCCATCACCCTGATTGGGGTGAGCCTATCGCCAAAAAACAGGGCCGCCAAAATAGAAATGACAATGGGATTGTTGGCAATGATGATGGATGCCCGACCGGCGGGTACCAGTTTTAGCCCGCTAAAAAATAACACATTGTAGGCAAACACGCCGGTCATGCCCAGCAGCGCGACGGGAAGCAACTGCTCCTTTTTAATGGCGGGTATGCGTCCTTCCCGCCGGGCAACAATGGCGTACAAACACACCGCCGCAAACAGAAACCGAAAGAAAGCCGCCGAAAAAGGGGCCACGCTATCAGCCAACATCCGTCCGGATATAAAAGTCCCGCCCCAGAAAATGGCAGTCATCAGCAATTTCAGATAAGTGACCGGCACAGTTGGTAGACCCGCTGTTTACATGATCGGAAGTTTCTCGAAAGTTCGATTGAGGGCTAAAGTCAGGCGTTGCCCTACCGATACAATGGATACCG